>JAEYXC010000285.1 GCA_023428655.1 Bacillota bacterium
AAAGGTATGGGTAATTTATGGATACGATAAGGAAACTGATTATTGGGTATGATTTATGTGAGGATTATACTCAAATTAGCTGCTTTAGCTACAAATCCGGTGAGCCGATACCGATCAGTATCAGGGATGAGGAGGAAAGCTTCTTAATTCCTACCGCATTATGTGTGAATGGAGAGACGAAGCAATGGCTTTTTGGAGAGGAAGCAATTACCTGTGGAGCTGAAAATGCAGGTATTTTGGTGAAGCATCTACTGGGCAACCTGGAGAAGGGCAAGGAGCTTCAAATATACAATCAGACCTTTACTCCGATTTCCCTCATGGAGAAGTATTTTCGTAAAACATTGATGTTGGTCAAAAGATATTTTCCGACGGAACAGATCACAAAAATGGTGGTAACAATCCGTCACTCACCGCCGGAGCTGGTTGAGGGCATCTATGCTGCCCTCTCCTTACTTGGAATAGAGCGAGACCGGGTGGTTGTAATGAATCATGCGTCTGCGTTTCTTTACTATGCGCTCAGCCAGGATAAATCCTTATGGCTAAATGATGTGGGTTTGTTTGATTTTAGTAAGGAAGGCCTGCTTTATTATCAAACTAAAATCAATCGTAAAGCAAAGCCGATGATTGCGTGCTTAAATAAGACGGATTACAGCCATATTCTAAATTATAATATGCTAAACAAACAAGGCAATCACGCATATACCTTTGAAACAATTGCAAATAACGCGCTCTATAAGAAGCTGGTTACCACTCTGTATTTTTCCGGCTCCTGCTTTGATGGGGGCTGGGCTGATGAGGTCATTCGAGGGTTATGCGCCGGAAGAAGAGTATTTATGGGGCAAAATCTTTTCACCAAGGGGGCCTGCTATGCAGCGAAGGAGTTATCCGGTGATAGCAAACTGGATGAATTTGTTCTGTTAAATGATGATATGCTTACCAGTGTCGTGTCCTTGAAGGTATACAAGGATACCAAATTCCAGGAAGAAATACTGGCAGAGGCCGGAACGGTCTGGCACGAGGTAAATAAAAGGATTGAGGTTATTATGGAGGGTGCAGCAGAGCTGGAGCTTGTCTTGAAGGACATCTTGACCAGAGAGGTGGTCAGAGAGAGGATACATCTTCCGGAGTTTATAGATCGTCCGGATCGTATGACCAGATTGGAGCTTCAATTTAGCTGTAAGGATCAGTCCTCCGGAGTAATTACCGTGAATGATTTGGGCTTTGGGGAATTCTTTCCCGGGACGGGATGTATCCTGGAAACGACAATAGAAATCTAATGAGAGGGAGGAGCAGAGAATGGGTAAGCTGATATTGTGCAGTGGTGCAAGAACGAATCGTCCCTATGCCTTTTCTTCCAGTGGAATACGCGTATATTCCATGGAGGAGCTTTGCTACTACCTATTTCATCATATTTATCTCATTGAGGAGGAACTATTTTGCACTGCTTTGATGGACTGGATAGAAAATGAATTAAAGCTGCCAGAGCGGGCAGAGAAGCTAAGGCAATTAAAGAATAAGGGTGCAGATGCAAAAACAATGGCTACCGTGATATTGTGCAGTGCAGACTATTACACGGAATATGAGATTAAAAGCTTTCTAAAGGAACTGGATACCATCGCAAGTATGCCGAAGATAAAGAGAAACGGGATCAAGGCAAACAATTATCTGGGACATCAGAAATTTAAGGAGGCGGAGGTTGAATATGAGAGGCTTTTGGAGTCGAAGGAAGCGGTGGAGTTGACCCCTGAGGATTACGGTGATATTCTACATAATCTGGCCATTGCAAAGCTCCATACTGTGGGCTTTCATGCAGCAGCAGAGTTGTTTGAGCAAGCATATCAAAGGAATCAACGAGAGGAGACCCTTTGCCAATACCTTTATACCATTCGTATTATTGGTAATGAGGAGCAGTACCAACATAAGCTGGAGGAATATCAGGTTTGCGAAGAACTGAGAAGTGAAATAGAGAATTTGTTACAGGAAAAGCAAGAGGAAGCAGCACAATGTGGATTAATGGCTGAGATACAGGATATCAGGCGAAGCAAATTGCAGGGTCAGATGAATGACTTTTACCAAAGAGCAGAGGAATTGATTGATTGCTGGAAGGATAAAATACGGCAGCTTTAAATAGCTGTTTTCAATGGACTAAAGGTATCTGGGAGGTTAGAATGGGATTATTCGGTATGTTCGGCAGAAGGAAGAGAAGCAATCAGGAGATGGAGGAAGCAAAGCTCATACAGGAATCAGAACAGAGAGTGTTTAGCCAGAGGCAGGAGAAGAAGAAAGAAATCAAGCGTGTTGCCAAGCTAAGTACCCATACGGAGCGAATGGGTTATATAAAGGATAATTGTGAGTTGATTCTCGAATGTGGGCGACAGATTGAGGAAGCTAAGGTGGAATATCAGGCAGTAACCTCCTATCTTACCGACATGCAGAAGATTGATATGATTCCTCAGGAAGATCGGCAGAATCTGGAGGAAGCGGCAAGAAAGCTTGTGAATCTCAATAAGGACCGTGAGAAGCTTCAGCAAAAAAGCTCCATCCTGTCGGACAGGCAGTATCGTCTTTATGAAAGCTATGAGAGTCAGATACCGAAGGAAATGACCGCAATCCGTGAAGCGGAGCAGTATCAGAATGTCATACAAAAGGATATCATGCATCTAGAGCAGGAGCGGCTCGATTTGGACGAGGAGCAGGAGGAAATTATCAGTAAGCAGGCCTTTCTTAAGGGAATAGCCATTACGACCAGTATCATTGTCATCCTATTGTTCCTTCTATTTGCGTTCCTTTCGACCTATTCCAAATCCAACTTTACAATTCCCTTTTTGCTAACGGTTTTAATGGGTATGGCATCTGCATTGTATATTTTTCTTGAAGCAAGAAAGAATTCCGGGAGTATTCGATTGGTACAGATGAAGCAGAACAGACAGATTATGCTGATGAATAAGGTGAAAATAAAATCCGTAAATAATCGAAATTATCTGGATTATAACTATAATAAATATATGGTGCAAAATTATGAGCAGTTAAAAATCGCATGGGAAGAATATGTTCGTGTGAAGGACGAGGCAAGGAGATACCAGAGTAATACGGAGTTGCTGGAATTCTTCAATAACGAGCTAATCCATGAATTAAAGAAATACAATGTCGTGGATTCAGAGATATGGATCTATCAGCCCTCTGCTATCCTTGATAATAAAGAGATGGTCGAGGTGCGTCATAGGCTCAATGTACGCAGGCAGAAGCTCAGGGATCGAATTGATGCAAACAATAATCAAAGGGACGAAGCAATTACCGCAATCAAGCAGGTAATGAAAGGATATCCAGAAAGTGTGGATGAGGCCGAGAAGGTGCTTCGCAGATATCGGATTGACATCGAAGAATAAATTTTAGAGATATGGAAATGCTTAATAAAAGATTTATGCCTTGTGTATCAGGAAAAGGTTATGTAAAGGAGATTTGGAAACAATTTGCGGAGCCAAGGAGAGAGATATCATTAAAAAATACTTGACATAAATCAAAACCTCGAATAGTATAGAACTAATATTTCATATTGTTAAATTTATTGATGGAGAGGATTAGATAAGGAACGCTTATCAGAGAGGACCGCTCACCGGCTGAAAGGTGGTCTGAAGCAAGCTTATTGAAGGTAGCTCCGGAACAATAGCTCTGAAGCCTTTGGGTGCGTAAGAGTTGTCGGGAAGTCCCGTTACAGACATAAGAGTTGATAATGGCGTTACGAAATGATTCCATTATCATAAATAAAGGTGGTACCACGGTTCTTCGTCCTTTTCGGCGAAGGACCTTTTTTATTTATGACAAGAGAAGGTTCGCAAAGAATACTTTTATTGTTATTAGAAGTTATTTCAAGTACCGACCCTAGAATTTTATAATAGAACATTATGGAAAGGAAGATTGTAAGCTATGGAAAAAGAATTGGCAAAGACCTATGATCCAAAGGACATTGAGGAAAGGCTGTATCACAAATGGGAGGAGAAGAAATACTTTCATGCCGAGGTGGACCACAGTAAGAAGCCCTTCACAATTGTGATTCCACCGCCGAACATTACGGGACAGCTTCACATGGGTCATGCATTAGATAATACAATGCAGGATATTCTCATTCGCTTCAAGAGAATGCAGGGCTATAATGCATTATGGCAGCCTGGAACCGACCATGCAAGTATTGCCACCGAGGTGAAGATCATCGAGCAAATGCGTAAGGAAGGCATCGCGAACAAGGAGGATATCGGCAGAGAAGCCTTTCTTGATCGAGCCTGGGAATGGAAGAAGGAATACGGCGGAAGAATTATCTCCCAGCTTAAGAAGCTAGGCTCCTCCTGTGATTGGGACAGAGAGCGCTTCACCATGGATGAGGGATGCTCTGACGCAGTAAATGAAGTATTTGTAAAGCTATATAAAGAGGGAAAGATCTACAAGGGCTCAAGAATTATTAACTGGTGTCCGGTATGTCAGACCTCTATCTCCGATGCAGAAGTAGAGCATGAGGAGCAGTCAGGACATTTCTGGCATATCAAGTACCCGATTGTCGGAGAGGAAGGCTATGTAGAGGTTGCTACTACCAGACCGGAGACAATGCTCGGAGATACGGCAGTTGCAGTTCATCCTGAGGATGAGAGATACCAGCACTTGATTGGCAAGACGGTTATGCTACCTCTGATGAACCGTGAGATCCCGGTTGTAGCGGACAATTATGTGGATAAGGAATTCGGAACCGGCGTTGTTAAGATTACACCGGCCCATGACCCCAACGACTTTGAGGTGGGTAAGAGACATAATCTGCCTGAAATCAATGTCATGAATGATGATGCAACCATCAATGAAAGTGGTGGCAAATATGCAGGGATGGATCGTTATGAGGCTCGTAAATTAATTGTAAATGAACTGAAGGAATTAGGGCTTTTAGTTAAAATAGAGGATCATGTTCATAATGTCGGTACTCATGATCGTTGTAAGACAACGGTAGAGCCACTGATTAAGCAGCAATGGTTTGTTAAGATGGATGAGCTGATCAAGCCTGCCATTGAGGGGGTAAGGTCCGGAGAGATACAGTTTGTGCCGGAACGCTTTGATAAGATTTATTTTAACTGGGCAGAGAATATCAGAGATTGGTGTATTTCCAGACAGCTCTGGTGGGGACATCGAATTCCTGCATATTACTGTGCTGGCTGTGGTGAGATTATCGTATCCAAGGAAGAGCCCTCCAGATGCCCGAGGTGTGGCTCTACAAACCTAAGACAGGATGAGGATACTCTGGACACCTGGTTCAGCTCTGCATTATGGCCCTTTTCTACACTGGGATGGCCGGAGAAGACAAAGGAACTGGATTATTTCTATCCGACGGATGTATTGGTAACCGGATATGATATCATCTTCTTCTGGGTGCTTCGAATGGTATTCTCAGGCTATGCACAGATGGGCAAGAAACCCTTCAGTAAGGTATTAATCCACGGTCTAATCCGTGATTCCCAGGGTCGTAAGATGAGTAAGTCCCTTGGTAACGGGATTGATCCCCTAGAGGTGATCGATAAATAAGGTGCGGACGCACTTCGTTTCTCCTTGATTACCGGCAATGCACCCGGTAACGATATGCGTTTCTACTGGGAGCGTGTAGAGGCAAGCAGAAACTTTGCGAACAAGGTTTGGAATGCATCCCGTTTTATTATGATGAATTTGGAGAAGGCCACAGTTGGTGAGACCATTGACGAGAAGCCTCTGACCTTCGCGGATAAATGGATTCTCTCCAAGGTGAATACACTGGTGGCAGAGGCAACGGAGGGCTTAGAGAATTTTGACCTTGGAATCTCCGCTCAGAAGATCAATGATTTTATCTGGGAAGAGTTCTGCGACTGGTATGTGGAGATGGTTAAGCCAAGATTATACAGTGAGACCGACGAGACCAAGGCTGCGGCTCTCTGGACCTTAAAGCATGTACTCATTACCTCCCTTAAGCTGTTACATCCCTATATGCCCTTCGTAACCGAGGAAATCTTCTGTACCCTTCAGGAAATGTCAGGTCAGAAGGAGACCGACTCCATCATGATCTCCAATTGGCCGGTATATAATGAGAAGTATGAATACTCGAAGGAAGCAGAAGCAGTCGAGCTAATCAAGGAAGCGGTAAAAGGGATCCGTAATGTTCGTGCCGAGATGAATGTACCTCCGAGCAGAAAAGCAACGGTGATCGTAGTATCCGACAGCGAGAAGCTTCGTAATATCTTCAACGAAAGCAAGGTATTCTTCGCAACCCTCGGTTATGCCAATGAAGTTCTGGTACAGCAGGATAAAGCAGGTATCCCGGAGGATGCAGTGTCGTCGGTAGTACCCGGTGCAGTTATCTATATTCCTTTCGCAGACCTGGTTGATATCGAGAAGGAAATCGAACGATTGACCAAGGAGAAGGAGCGACTGGAGGGTGAGCTGAAGCGTGTTACCGGAATGTTAGCTAATCCGAACTTTGTGAATAAGGCTCCGGAAAGCAAGCTGGCGGAGGAACGTGCAAAGCTTGACAAATACAATGACATGATGAAGCAGGTAACGGAACGTCTGGAATATTTAAGTAAATAGAATAGAAATAATCATTGCAGTATAGCAGCCCACTCAAAGTCATAGATATCATAGGATTATGACAGGAGTGGGCTGTATTTGTATAATACAAAGTTAACATATAAAAAGCAATGCTTTATAGAATACAGTATTGATCATAAGCAAAGTGTAAATTATACAATAAAGTAGGACATAAGCAAAGTGAGAGTTATGCAATAAAGTAGGGCATAAGCATAAGTGTGAATAATTGGACTAAAAATGATAGAAGACTTTGATATATGTATGGTACTTATAAAATTATTAGCGAGGATTATGCGATGATATGATTTTGAAAGCTGGCTGGGTTTAGATCCCAACTAATTCGCAATAATATCAAGCGAATGCAACGGGAAAGTTATTGTATTTGAGTAATCAGGAATGTATAATATTACCATATATACGAGCGGTTATAATTATAAAACTATTATTAGTTGGGATATTTGGCTCTATACAAAGGGTTAGAAATCATCATTACGAAGGAGGAATAACATGCTGCAATCAATTATACATATCGCACTGGTTGTTAAAGATTATGATGAAGCAATAGAGTTTTACACAAAGAAGCTGCATTTTACTTTAGTGGAGGATACCTATCAACCGGAGCAGGATAAACGATGGGTAGTAGTTGCTCCTCCCGGGTCCATGGGAACCACAATACTACTGGCGAAGGCTTCGAAGCAGGAACAGGAACCCTTCATCGGAAATCAGGCCGGTGGGCGAGTCTTCTTATTTCTTGGAACGGATGACTTTTGGAGAGATTACAATGAGATGAAGGCTAAGGGGATCACTTTCGTCAGGGACCCGAAGGAGCAGGAATACGGAGTTGTTGCAGTCTTTCAGGATTTGTATGGGAATCGATGGGATCTGATACAGTTTCATGAGTCTCATCCGATGTATTGCCGAGTGCGGT
>JAEYXC010000342.1 GCA_023428655.1 Bacillota bacterium
CTTCACAGCATCCTTATTTAGCTCTATTCCAATCACCTTTCTCGCATGGTCTGAAGCAATGATTCCGATGGTTCCCGTTCCGCAATAAGCATCAATCACAAGCTCTTCACCGGTCAGAGCAGCAAGCTCAATGGCTTTATTATAAAGCAATTCGGTTTGAGCCGGGTTCACCTGATAGAAGGATTTCGGGGAGATGCGGAAGGTTTTTCCGCAAAGGCTATCCTCGATATATCCCTTACCATAGATTACCTGTTCCTTATCTCCGAGTATCATACTGGTCTGCTTATCATTCACATTGACTACAACGGTAGTAATCTCCGGGTGCTCCTTACGAAGTGCCTTCACAAAATTATTCTTGGAGGGCATGATTGGAGATGCCAGAACGAGAACCACCATGATTTCACCACTATGGTAACCGGAGCGAATTAGTACGTGTCGAAGTAACCCATAGCCGGAATCCTCATCATAAGTCAATATCTTAAAGGATTTGAGCATACCACGGATCGTAGCAATAATCGCATCCGCCTTTTCATTATGAATCAGGCACCGATCTACGGCGATTACTCGATGAGTTCCCTCCGCATAGACACCGGAGATTGGATTACCCTTTCGATCATGATCAAAAACCACATGTACCTTATGGCGATAATGATCCGGCTTCTTCATCCCAAGGATTGGCTCAACCCTACAATATTTATTCAGTAACTTCTCTACTTCCCTTTGTTTGCCTGCTAGGTGCTTATCATATCCGTCCTTCAATATTTTGCAGCCGCCACAACCGCGTTCATAGGTGCAGGCCCCTCTACGCTTAGGTGTTGTAGCTATTTCTTGATTACCACGCTCAGGTCCCAATTTTCCTACCTGGGTCGCATTCTTCTCCTTAAAGGCAGTGGATTTCTTCTGTCCATTGGGCTTTGCATCCTTCTGAGCATAAGTATGTTTACTCTTCGGTGAATACCCGGTAGTCCCCTTCTGCCCAGAAGATGATGAATTACCACCCTTGCCTGTCGTTTTTTTTGAGGTACCAATCCCCTTTTGATTACCGGACTTCTTCCAGCCTGTAGCTTTCACAAAGTCTTCAAAATCCTCAAAGGCTCCTACGTCCTCGTATCCCTCTCGCTGCTTGTTGGCTTTCTTGAAATCAATCCGATCTGTGCTCGAATTGGTAATCGACTTTTTATTTCCCGTTCTATACTCATTTCTCATACGAATTAAACTCCTTCTCCGTTAAATTCCGGTATAAAGCTTTCGCTTGCGGTCTCTCCCTCCTGGATAAAACCGTTCTCCACGCCGATCTCTATTGCATAATTGATAAGCTCCTCATATTCTTCCTCACTGACCCTACGATTGATGTTGGGATATGAGCTCATCCCCGTTAAGGGGGTATATTGATTCATAATGCTGATATAGATAGTATCTCCATACATTTCATATAAATATCGGATAATGTTCTTTGAATCTGATAGATAACTGGGCAATAACAGATGTCGAACAATAACACCACGCTTCATCATTCCTCGCTGATCAAACTTAGCTTCTGTAACCTGCCTTACCATCTCATCCAGTGCTTTCGAAGCATATGCAAAATAATTCTCCGCCTTTGAATAAAGCCTTGCCGGTTCCGGATGAAGATATTTAAAATCCGGTAGATAAATATCGATATAACCTTCTAACAGTCTTAAAGTCTCCACCTTCTCATACGCGCTGCTGTTATATACAATAGGAATGGCTAAGCCCTTCGCTTTTGCTAACTTAATTGAAGTAATAATCTGTGGAACGTAATGACTAGGTGTTACCAGATTGATATTATTCGCCTTCTTCTCCTGAAGCTCCAGAAATATATCACAAAGACGCTCAGCAGTGATTGGCTTGCCTGCATGACCAGTGGCAATATTACGGTTTTGACAATAGACACAGCCAAGGGAACACCCTGAGAAGAAAACCGTTCCGGAGCCTTCCTCCCCTGAGATACAGGGCTCCTCCCACATATGCAGAGCTGCTCTTGCAACCATCAGCTCCCCGTCCACCTTACAATATCCCTTCTTACCAGATGCTCGGTCCACCTTACATTCTCGGGGACAGAGACTACATTCCTTCATTTCACTCCAACCCATAGTACTTCCTCTATCATAATAATAAAATATCCAAGCTTACGTTAATACATTTTACTTGATTTAATTTCTAAATACAATGAATAAATACTATTTTTGTCTAAGACGAACCGGCAGAGAAAAAGAGGTCTTCGTTCACTGCATCCTGAGAAAGGAATTACAACGTCCTTCCATAATAGGATTTATAATACGAAAACCTCTTAGCATCGATATATATGTTACATACTTCATTAAAATGGAAATGGGCTACAATCAGATTATGTACAAAGAATACCGTAATCGGGAAAATATTTGCTTTTCAATTAATCTTTTGGCACTCATAATTAATATATTTTTGCTTTATTAATCACGCTTTTCATAGACGTCAGAATAAGCTGCGCATATTCGATGGTATCGCTCGCTGCCAAATAATCCTCGATCAAAATCTGCTGAATGGGCCACCCCACCTGCTCTGCCTTCTGTATCGCAAAGCTTGCTTCCTCCTCATTGATATAATGTGCTTCCTTCAGCAAATCAATCAAGCCGGGGATTACCTTCGCCTGTCTTGCGTTCTTGTCCTGCTTATTGTTTAATCGTTCAAAGGATTTGATCAGGTTGGCAATCTGTCCGTTGATCAAGCCCTTTCCCGTAAGCCAGCTTATAATAATCTCCTTATTCGGCACCTGTGCAAGCTGTAGCGGCTCTACCAATCCCGTCGCTTTAATGAAGAGGTAAGTATCAATTCTTCCAGCAAAATAGGTTGAAATAAATTGTTCCCATTCCTTATCCGACAGACGCTCGTAGGCTTCCGTTATTCGTTCCTGCAAAAGCTTTTCATATTCACTGTAATCCTTGATGGAATGATCAATCTTGTTAAGAATCTCATATATTTTGGAGGGTCTGGCAGCAACCAGATGAATTTCGTCTCCGAACATTTCCTTCAAGGCCGCAAACACACCTGCTTTCGAAGCATCACCACAGGCTATGACCAGTTTATTATCGGAACGATATCCGAGGGGTAACACCTGTAATGCCTTCGCCTTGTTTAAATTCATCTTGGAAATCCAAGAAATATCTCTATAATCACCCTTCGCATCCAGCTCATAGTAAGGAACATTCTGTTGAGCAGCAAGTGTGCTGTATAGCTCCGTCTCATCGATAAAGCCCAAGGCTAGAAGGCTCTCACCCAATTTACAGCCAATTTTTTTCTGATAATATAGGCCTGTCTCCAATTGCTCCGGCTGAATTAATCCTCTTTCAATTAATATTCTTCCCAATTGCATTTTATTATCCAGGAAGGGATTATTCATCCGGGGATCATGAATATAGGTCATGTCCTCGGTCAATACAAAATATTTACCGAGCTTTGAATCATGAATCACTCTTTTATTCAGATCGATTGCTAATCGAACTAAATCCTCCAGGGATATTATACTTACACTTAGCTTACAGCAGTTCTCAATATTACCGTCCGTGATCCACTCCATATAATTACTGTGATCATAGGTTTGCTTCGTTCTTCCGTTCTTACGGACTAAAATAATTACAAAAAAAATGATAATAAAAGCATCTGCCATATAAGCGATCGTTGCTGATTCGGATTGGATGCTTTTATAGGTCCAATAAACACTGGCACACAAGGAAAACAAACCAATTAAGATATACAATACCTTAAGACGATTTCGATTCATGATTTCTCTCATACCTTACGGTATATCCCCCACAATTATTCGTATTCGATCCATCTAAAACTAATTTCCTATATACAATTCATTATATCACTAATTGTCGAAAATCCAAGTAAATTTTTTGTGTAGACTTCCAGCCCCAATCGATTGAAATATGCTTAAGCTACACAATATTGAACATCTGCTTTACATCTCTTTTCCTGCATTATTTCACCTTTAATATCCTTCTGGCTACGGAGACCATCGGCTGAAAGAGAAGTCCTTCCATTTCCTTCTTAACCTGCTTTAATTCTCTCCGAATCGGTATATTCTGAGGGCAATGATGCTCACACTTACCACACTCCGTACACAAGGAGGCATAGGCCGGTTGCTTTGACATCACACCCAAGGTCTGCATATATTTCAAACGATGATCTCTGGAATTCAGCAGATATTTATCATTGTAAGCAGAAAAACAACCCGGGATATCTACACCGTGAGGACATGGCATACAGTAGCCACAGGCAGTACAAGGTACCTTGGTCTTCTCATGCATTATCGATTTCACCTTGTCAAAGACCGCAAGCTCCTCCATGGATAGGGAATCCGCCTCTGCCTTGGATGCAATCGCCATATTCTCCTCTAACTGCTGTTCATTACTCATTCCAGATAAGATCACTGTAACCTCCGGATGATTCCATATCCAACGTAGAGCCCATTCGGCCGGCGTCCGTCTAGGATCATACTCTTTGAAGGCCTTAAGGACCTGCTCCGGAAGATTATTCACAAGCTTTCCTCCACGAAGCGGCTCCATTACTATGACCGGAATCCCCATAGCTCCTGCCAGCTCCAGGCCCGACTTTGTTGCTTGATTATTTTCATCCAGATAATTATATTGTATCTGGCAAAAATCCCAGGGATACGCGGTTAAAATCTGTTCAAAATCATTCTTCCCGCCATGAAAGGAGAATCCGATATTTCGAATCTTACCTTCCTTTTTCAATTGCTCCAGCCAGTCCATAACACCGATACGGATCATACGATCCAATGTCGGTTTATCGGTCAGCATATGGAGCAGATAATAATCAATGTAATTCGTACGAAGCTTATTGCATTGAGTCTCAAATATCTTCTTTGCTCCTTCCAGCTTACTCACCATAAAGGGTGGCAGCTTAGTGGCGATTTTCACCTTCTCACGATAACCACCTTGTAAGGCATCTCCAAGAAGAGCTTCACTCTTACCCCCATGATAAAAATAAGCTGTATCAAAATAATTCATCCCTTGATCGATCGCAGATCGGATCAGGGCTATGGATCTGGGTTCATCAATCCCGGCTCCCTTTTGTGGGAAGCGCATGCATCCAAAGCCTAGGGTAGAAAGCTCCTCCCCATTTTTGGGGTTCATTCTGGTTAACATCCCCTACCTCCTAACATTCGCGAATCACCCTTATTAATTGATCGACATTACTCCGAGTCGTAGCCCAGGAGGTGACAAGACGAATTGCACAGTGTTTCTCATCCACTCTCTCCTGAATCGAAAAGCTGCATTCCTCCTCCAGCCTTTGAATATCCTCCTCGGGAAGAATCGGGAATAATTGATTGGAGCATATAGGAGCATAGAAGGGGTATCCCTTATCGGTCAATGCTTTTGCCAGTTGCTCCGCCATCCGGTTCGCATGGGTACCCAGCTCGTAATACAAGCCATTTTCGAAGAGAGCTTCAAACTGCATTCCAATTACAAAGCCCTTTGCCATCATAGCACCCCGCTGTTTAATCAGGTAACGGAAATCCTCCTTTAACTCCTCCTTACCGATCACGAGAGCCTCACCCAGTAAAGCTCCGTTCTTCGTACCACCAATATAAAACACATCCACCAATTTGGCAATATCCTCTAGCGATAGATCGTTTCTTCTGCAGGTCAATGCGCTTCCTAGACGTGCTCCATCCAGAAAGAGCAGTAAATTCTCACGTTGGCATAATTCTCGAATTGCGGTTAGCTCTGCTTTCGAATAGATGGTTCCAAGCTCCGTCGTATTCGACAAATATACCATCCTTGGCTGTACCATATGCTCGTCCGTATGATAACGAAGTGCCTTCCGTATGGAGGCTGGAGTTAGCTTTCCTTCCTGATGCGGCACAGTAACAACCTTATGCCCCGTTGCCTCAATGGCACCGGTCTCATGAACATTCACATGTCCGGTATCCGCTGCGATTACACACTGGTGAGGTCGTAGAAAGGAGGAAATGACTAACAGGTTCGTCTGGGTTCCTCCCGGTATAAAATGGATATCAACATCCTCACGACCAATTTCCTTTTTAATATATTGTTTCGCCCGGTCACTGTGATGATCGTTTCCATATCCGATGTTTTGCTCCAGATTTGATTTCATCATCAGCTCCAATACATGAGGGTGTGCTCCCTCACTATAATCATTCATAAAGCTTATCATTGTCCTTCCTCCATTGTATTTATGATTTGTCCTTCTTCATGCTGCTTAAGCCAAATAGACTGCCTAGAACTCCAAGGCCTGCACTGACACTAATAATAAACAGACTGACGTCAAACTGCAGCTGGAGCTGCTTCGGAAGTGGAATAAACGGTAATACTCCATCCAACCGCTGATATCCTCCCTGAATAACGCTAAGCAGTAATATCATTGCCAGAGTACCACCGATTAATGTCATCATCGTCCCGGCCAGCAGAAAGGGAAACCCAATAAATCCGTTCGGAGCTCCCAGAAGACGCAGCGTATTAATCTGTTCCCGATTATTATAAATCCCCTGTCGTATCATATGGGATATGATAATAAGGGTTGTCATTCCAACGGCTAATATAATAAAGGAGCCGGCAATCTTTACCCCATCCGTTAATTGCTTCATCTGTCCAAGAATTTCTCTGTTGTCTCTGACATAATCAATTCCATCTAGAGCGATCAGTTGATCGATTACCTCCTGCATCCGATTAAGATCAATTCTTATCTCCAGAAAGGCTTCAAAGGGATTGTCTTCAAAGAGCTCCAAAATATCCGCTTCCTTACCAAGAAGCTTCTCCATCTGATCCTTTGCTTGCTCCTTCTCAATATATCGGGTGCTTATGACCCCTTCCAAGCCCTGTATTTGCTTGGTGAGTTCACTGACCTGTGTCAAATCCTCCGGATTATTTAGATAAGCACTAATCTCCGCCTCCTGCTCCAGGGTATTTATCATCTGATCCCCAATGGACCAGCCAATGAAAACGATTCCTAAGAGGAACAGGATCAATCCGGTACCAAGGACGGAGAACAGATTGGATAACGGATTAAATCGTATGGTTCTGAATGCTTCCAGAATAAAGTAACCGAGATTATAGAAAAATGTCTTCATGCCGGATCCTCCTCACTGTGCTCAATGGATATTTCTCCACGATTGACACGTACAAAGGTGGCGTTCTTCGCTCCTTCAATCAGATGAGTTGCATGAGTAGTGATAACAACAGCTGTGTTATTATCCAAAAAGGAGGTGAGCAGCTTCAGAATATTGATTGCATTATCGTGGTCAAGGTTCCCGGTCGGTTCGTCTGCCAGAATTAATACCGGCTTTCTTGCAACTGCTCTTGCTATGGCAACGCGCTGCGCCTCTCCCCAGGATAAATGCTCCACTCTGGTATGTATTTTATGTTCAAGACCTACCCGTTTTAATGCACTCTCCGCTTCCTCCTTCATCCTTCCCGGAGCAATACCCAGAAAACGCATACCCATACCAACATTCTCCAGGGCAGTTCTGCCATCAATCAATTTAAACTCCTGAAATACCGGTCCCATGGATTTTCGCAGTGTCCTAATCCGCTTTTCATTCTCCTTACTCATTCTCTCGTTGAGCACCGTCAGCTCGCCTTCACTGATATATTCCATCCCGATCAGCAGCTTAAGCAGGCTCGTCTTTCCCGAGCCGCTTGGTCCGGTTATGTAGACTAATTCACCCGGCCTAATCTGAAGATTGATATTTTTTAAAGCTTTCGTCCCATCGGGGTAGATTAATGATACCGCTTTTGCTTCTATCATGGATATTCCCTCCTGTCATTTACCATTTCAGCTTGATTACAAAGGACAACTGTCCTTCCTGACTCTTTACCTCCTCCAAGGTAAAATCCACCATTGCAATTCCATCGGTAATATCTGCAAAATCAATAATTAAAGGGCCCTGTTCAAATAAGACCTGTAGGGATAAATCATCCAAGGGCAACTCGTAAAAGGTCCCTGAAGTAATCTCATACAAAATCGCACGGTCATCTGCAATGAAAAATTGACCCTGTAGAGCCAGATGAAGCTCCGGTACCTCCAGAAGAACTTCTCCGTCCTCAAAACGGAAGAAGGTCTCCGTCATCTCAGAGTGATCATTTAGAATACGATTAAAGGTATCCTCCTCTATGGCACCGGGCATCGTGAAGAGACCAAATTCTAGATTTAAGTCCTCTGCTGTAATGTATCCTTCTTGAATAATTCTTGTAGTCTCAGCTACAATATTAGTAAATAGCTCCTTACAGTTATCCCAAAGCAGCTGTAGGTTTTGAAGCTGTTCCTCATAATAGATGCGGTCCTCCTTAAGTCCCAAGAGATATGCCTCCTGTTCCTCCTGCACCTTTACCCGTTCCTGCCTTTTGTGTTCTAAATCCAGCCTTTTATTCTCCAGCATAACTACTTTACCAGCCAGCTGCTCCTTTTCGAGGGTGAGCCGTTCCCTTCCTTCCTCTATCTCACTAAGAAGCACCGATACATTATGTGTGATATCCTTTATCACATTTAAGCTCTTTAGGAATTCACTGAAGCTCTCCGCACTCAGCAGTATTTCCAGATAGGTCGCGGGCCCGCCTCGTTGATAATACACCAATACCTGCTGAAGAATATCTAACTTGTTATCATACTCACGCTGTAGATTGGCGATGACGTCCGTCAAATCAGTAATCTGCTCCTCCATTGAGAACATCTCATCCGCCAGCTTTCCTTCCTCCGCTTCGAGAGCCTCAATCTCCTTTGTTATGAGGAACAGTTTTTCCAGAACCCTATG
>JAEYXC010000351.1 GCA_023428655.1 Bacillota bacterium
GAAAAGAGGTTGATGGGATGGTAAAAGGATTATATACAGCTTATACCGGGATGGCAAACGAGCAAAAAAGGCTGGATATTATCGCGAACAATCTTGCAAATTCTGCTACCGTTGGTTACAAGGAAGAAAATGTGACAAGTCAAGCCTTTGACGAAATGCTGACGATTAAGATAAAGGATGCTTCGGAAGCCTTTAATGATCGTCCCATTGGTAATATGAGCTTAGGTGTAAAGCTAGGTGAGTCATATACTAATTATGGACAGGGTTCTATGCGTCAGACAGCAGGTACCTATGATTTGGCATTAGAGGGCAAAGGCTTCTTTTCTCTTTCTGTAACGGATAAAGCAGGAAATGTTAGCACAGAATACACACGAAATGGTTCATTTACCATGACCAAGGATGGTTACATCGTGGACGAGGATGGAAATCACCTGATGGGTGAGGGTGGAGAGGTTCAGATTCCTACGGATGCAGCGGCTGTTGTTATTGATACAACCGGTGGAATATATGCGGACGGGGTATATGTAGACAACCTCCAAATTGTAGATTTTGAAAACTACGATTACTTAACCAAGAAGGGTGATACTAGATATCAGGCACTGGAGGGGGCAACTGAGGTTGACGCTAACTCCCTGATAAGACAAGGTTATTTAGAGCAGTCCAATGTGAACGTAGTATCCGAGATGGTTGAGATGATTACCATTACCAGGGCCTATGAAGCAAATCAGAAGATAATAAAGTCGATTGATAACACACTGGATCTTGCAGCAAATTCTGTCGGTAAAGTATAATTAGGAGGAAGCGCATATGATGAGATCCTTATGGACGGCAGCGTCGGGAATGATTTCACAACAAACCAATGTAGATACCATATCCAATAACTTGGCTAATATTAATACAACGGGATATAAGAAGGAAGCAGCAGAATTCAAATCCTTGTTGTACCAGACAATACAGGAGCAATCCAATGACAATAACGGGGACCCTAAGCCCTATGGCATTCAAGTAGGACTTGGAGTTCGTAATTCTGCCATAACCTCGCAGTATACGCAAGGGACCTTGAATGAGACAGGAAACGACTTTGACCTCGCTTTAGAGGGAAACGGTTTCTTTATGGTACAGACACAGGATGGAGAGACCGCATATACCAGAAACGGATCCTTCCGCTTAACCATAGGACCGGGTGGAGTAACTCTTGCGAATTCCGACGGTAATCCGGTATTAAGTACGGATTTGCAGCCGATAGTTATTGAAGATCAATATACAGCAACGGATATAACAATCAATGATCAGGGAGAGCTGTGCTATCCGGATGAAACAGGAGCTGATGTACCAATCGGTATTACGATTGGAGTAGCACAATTTAATAATCCCGCCGGACTTGAGAAAGGCTCAAACAGTCTGCTTAGAGAGACGGAGGCTTCCGGTACAGCGCGTTTGGAAGCGAACGATATGGCTCTGACACGAAGTAGAATTCGACAAGGTTATCTGGAAAGCTCCAATGTACAGGCAGTGGATGAAATGGTTAACCTGATCGTAGCACAGCGTGCTTATGAGATGAGTTCAAAAATAATTACAGCCTCCGATGAGATGCTGCAACAGGCAAATAACCTTCGTTAAATTGATTATTATGGGTAGCTTGAAGCTATCCGGGAATAGGAGATAATATGAGTGTATCAATCGGACCAAACTCAATTAATTCCATATCCTCCGGTTATTTATCTAAGTCGGCTAAGACCTCCGGTCTTGAAGCAACCTTAAAAAATAGCGAGAATGCAACCGATGAGGAATTAATGGAGGCCTGTAAATCCTTTGAATCTTATCTGCTTGAGCAGGTCTTCAAGGGAATGGAGAAGACGATTCTCAAGGATGAAGAGGAAGAAAATGATTATTTAGCGCAATTTGGTGATAAGCTTTATGAGGAATATGCGAAGGACGCCGCCGAGAATGGTAGTCTGGGGATTGCTCAGTTGCTTTATGAATCAATGAAGCGCAATTCCTAATAGAAGAACAAAAGTCAGTGATTGTAATAATGGATACATATATCGTAAGAAGGAATAAGAAAAATCATGTCATTTCAAACTGAAGTCCAATCTATTGGGATGAAGTTGGGATGACATTTTCTTTATTGTTATATCGGTGGGAGGTAGTAATGGCAGAGATTGTAGAAGGTTATATTGCACGAATCATATTTCGTAATGACGAAAATGGATATACTGTTTTGAGTCTTCGCTCAGAGGAGGAGGATCTGACCTGTGTCGGAACATTCCCCTTCATCAGCGAGGGTGAGTTCATGCAGCTAACAGGTGATTATACCGACCACCCCGTCTACGGACAGCAGTTTATTATAGAGTCTTATGATTTAAAGGAGCCGGAGGATCTTTATTCCATTGAACGATATCTCTGTTCCGGAGCCATCAAGGGAATTGGGGAAGCTCTGGCAGGGAGAATAGTGAAGCGTTTTAAGGAGGACACCTTCCGGATTATCGAAGAGGAAGCGGAGCGTCTGGCCGAAATAAAGGGTATCAGCGCCAGGATGGCAAGAGAGATTTATTGCCAGTTTGAAGTGAAGAGAGACATGCGTAGTGCCATGCTTTTTCTGCAGCAATACAATATAGCGGGTAATTTGGCGGTAAAGATCTATACGGAATATGGACAGAGGATGTATGATATATTGAGGGAGAACCCTTATCGCTTGGCGGAGGATATTACGGGCGTAGGCTTTAAGACAGCGGATGATATTGCTAGAAGAATAGGAATAGGGAATGATTCGGATTACCGAATTAAGGCCGGTATCATGTATGCTTTACTGCAGGCCAGTTCGGATGGACATGTATACCTGCCGGAGCATGATATGCTGCAAAGAGCGAAAGCACTTCTGTTGGCAGAGGAGGAGGCAATTCGTAGACAGCTGACGACCTTAGCCCTGGAGAAGAAAATTATCCTTCGGGATGTAGGAGAAGAAAAGCATATTTATTCAGCGGTCTATTATTATATGGAGCTGAATATGGCGAGAATGCTTCATGACTTGAACATCCGTTATGATGTTCGACCGGAGCAGGTACGCAGAAGAGTTAAGGCAATCGAGGAGCAATTTAAAATAGAACTGGAGGAGCAGCAAAGGATCGCTGTTACAGAAGCAGCGGGTAACGGACTTTTGGTAATCACCGGTGGTCCCGGAACAGGTAAAACGACTACCATTAATACAATCATCAAATTCTTTGAATCTGAGGGATTGGATATTCTCTTAGCAGCTCCTACCGGGAGGGCGGCAAAGCGAATGACAGAGACGACGGGCTATGAAGCAAAGACCATTCATCGATTGCTTGAGCTTTCCAAAATGATAGAGGAGCAGGAAAATCGTTTTAATTTTGAACGAAATGAATTAAATCCTTTGGAGACCGATGTTTTGATTATCGATGAGATGTCCATGGTGGATATCAGTCTGATGCATGCCTTGTTAAAAGCCGTGCCGGTAGGAACGAGACTGATACTTGTTGGAGATGTGAATCAGCTTCCCAGCGTCGGACCGGGGAATGTATTGAGGGATATCATTGATTCGCATAGCTTTAATGTGGTTAAGCTTACGAAGATTTTCCGACAGGCAGCGGATAGTGATATCATAGTTAATGCACATAAGATCAATGATGGGGAACTCATTAGGCTGGATAATAAGAGCAGGGATTTCTTTTTTCTTAAGAGAGAGGAAGCGAATGTCATAGCAGCAGTGATGATTAATCTGATTAAAAATAAGCTACCGAGCTATGTCAATGCCACTTCCTTTGATATTCAGGTATTGACACCGATGCGAAAAGGTGAATTAGGAGTGGAGCGGCTGAATCAGCTTCTGCAACAGGCACTCAATCCCCCAACCAAGGATAAAAGGGAAAAGGAATATCACGAGACCATTTTTCGTGAAGGGGATAAGGTGATGCAGATTAAGAATAATTATCAGATCACCTGGGAGATAAAGAATAAAATTGGTATTACGACACAGACCGGAACCGGTGTCTTCAATGGAGACTGTGGCGTTATTAAAGAAATTAATCTCTTTTCGGAGCATTTAATGGTAGAGTTTGAGGATAGTCGCCTTGTTGATTATAGCTTTACACAGCTGGAGGAGATAGAGCTTGCCTATGCGGTTACAATTCATAAGTCCCAAGGGAGTGAATACCCTGCTGTAATACTTCCCATCTTGGATGGTCCTAAGCTGTTGTTTAATCGTAATCTTTTATATACTGCCGTTACCAGGGCTAAGAATTGTGTGACCATAGTAGGAAGTGATTCCATGCTTCGCTTTATGATCGAGAATAAGAATGAACAGAGCCGTTATTCCGGTCTGTGTGATCGAATCAAAGAACTTGGGTAGGGATAAAAGCTAGTAGGATTGGGATGTACCTTACTGCGCTCTGAAATAATATGGTAATGGTATTCATATATGGATAGAATTTGCCAAAAGGCATAAGATATTAGAAGGCTCAAATTTGAATTGTATTACCTTCCTTTTATGGGAAGTGGCTGTAATAATTTTGTAGTGCATTTTATTGGAAAATACGATATAATAATTTTAATGTAAAGAATAGAGTATATCATTGGGATAGGAGGCGATTCATATGGCTGATACAACATTAGTAATTATGGCAGCAGGTATGGGAAGCAGATACGGAGGAATTAAACAATTAGAGCCTGTTGGGCCGAGTGGCGAGATAATCATGGATTACTCGATCCATGATGCAAGGGAGGCAGGCTTCAATAAGGTTGTTTTTATAATTCGAAAGGATTTAGAGAAGGACTTTAAAGAGGTTATCGGTAATCGCGTTGAGAAGTTAATTAAGGTGGAATATGTATTTCAAGAGCTGGATGCCTTGCCGGAAGGGTTTCATAAGCCTGCCGAACGAACAAAGCCATGGGGCACAGGACAAGCAGTGCTTTGCTGTAAAAACGTTGTTAAGGAGCCCTTTGCAGTAATCAATGCGGATGATTATTATGGAAAAGAAGCCTTCCGTATTGTGCATCAATTCTTGACGGATCCCTCCTATACAGAAAACCAGTATTGTATGGCAGGATTTATTCTTGGAAATACCCTTAGTGAAAATGGTGCTGTAACCCGTGGTGTATGTAAAGCCAATAATCAGAATAGGTTGGTAGAAATTATTGAAACCTCGGGAATTGTTCCTGCCGGAGATCATGCTAATGCAAAAAATGCTGCCGGTGAGGATATTTCCATTGATCTTCAGAGTATTGTATCCATGAACATGTGGGGCTTTAAGCCGGGACTATTTACGGGATTAGAGACAGGCTTTGTAGATTTTCTTTCCGGACTTGGTGAGAATGAGCTCAAGAAGGAGTATCTGTTGCCAACGAAGGTTGGAGAATTAGTGGAGCAGAATAAGGTGGAAGTAGTTGTATTAAGGACCACGGACCGATGGTTTGGGGTAACCTATAAGGAAGATAAGGAAGCGGTTGTAAAATCCATTGGTGAATTGATAGAAAAGGGTGAATATCCGGTTAATCTATTTGCATAAGAGAAGAGGAAGATGCCTTGCTCCAAACATTACTTGATGTACTGTATCCTGCCAGATGTCCGATCTGTGGCGATATTATAGCTCCTGGTAAACAAATGATATGTGAGGCCTGCAAGGGGCAGCTGATCTATATCAGTGAACCCAGGTGCAAGTGTTGCAGTAAGCCGATTGAGGAGGAGGAACAGGAATATTGCAGTGATTGTAATCGGAAACAGTTTCATTATAACAGAGGCTTTGCGGTTTGGGTCTATAATGATGCAATGAAAAACTCCATTGCTGCCTTTAAGTATCAAAGCAAGAAGGAATATAGCACCTTCTACATTCATGAAATGCTTCGGCACTATAGAAAGGCTATACAAGGACTTTCCATCGATGCCATCCTTCCGGTACCAATTCATCGTAGCAAGTATCTTGAAAGAGGCTATAATCAGGCGGAGCTTTTGGCCAAGGGCATCGGGAAGGAGCTGAAGCTTCCGGTATACTCGAAGTTGCTCATAAGAAACAAAAAGACGTTACCACAGAAGAATTTAAGCGATAGAGAACGGTTTGAGAATCTCTCACATGCCTTTGAGATGAGGGTGGAGGATTTGAAAATTGATCTGAAGTCCATCAAAAAGGTTTTGTTAGTGGATGACATTTATACAACGGGCAGCACGGTGGAGGCCTGCTCGATTTTGTTAAAATCCCATGGAATAGAAGAAGTATATTTTATTGTTTTGTGCATAGGAAAAGGCTATTAGGAGGAATAACGTATGGAAGTGAGAAACTGTAAAGGCTGTGGAAAACTATTCAACTATCTATCAGGACCCCCACTATGCCCTACATGTAGTCGGACGCTGGATCTAAAGTTTGAGGAAGTGAAGGAGTATGTGTATGATCATCCTCGTGTAGGTATGCAAGAGGTATCGGAGGAGCTTGATGTACCCATTGCTCAGATTAAACAATGGATTCGGGAGGAGAGGCTTGCATTTGCAGAAGACTCTATGATTGGCCTTGAATGCGAAAGCTGTGGAGTAACCATTAAAACAGGTCGTTATTGTAAGGCTTGTAAGGAAAAGTTGGCCAAAGGACTGAACAATTTATACGAGAAGCAACAGCCGTTACAAAGACCGAAGGATTTAAGAGATAACCCGAGAATGCGCTTCTTAGATAATTAAGTATAACATCCTTGTGGCTGATCAACCTGTTGTTAATCAAAAAAGCATCGGCCAATGCCGATGCTTTTGATGTTAAAGAATGTCGTGTTTCGCTAGGGTTTAATTTTATGGAATAATTATAAATTGGAGGGCAGGAGCTATTTAGACAACCGTATTCCGTCATCGGTTATCTGTATGGTACCTGCCTTATATAATTTTCCGATTGCTCTTTTAAACGCATTTTTACTAATTTTAAATTCCTGCTTAATTATTTCCGGGTCGGAGGAGTCATTATAGGGAAGATATCCCTCCGATGCCTTTAGCTTTGTGAGGATCATATCTGCATCCGTGTCCATCTGTACATGTGCTTTTTCTCTGAGGCTTAAGGTTAGCTTACCATCTTCACGTACGTTAATTACCCGGGCATTGATCACATCGCCGATGCGTACAGGTGAGAATACCTCATTCTTCGGAAGCATTGCAGAGTATTTATTATCAACTGCCACAAAAATACCAAAGGAATCAATCTCATCATATATAATACCCGTCACCATATCATCCTTCTTATAGGGAGATGCTTTTGAGAGTGAATCATATACCTTCATTGTTGCACAGAGCCGCTGGCTTTTATCTACATAGAGAGTAATCAAAACCTGATCTCCCTCTTCTACTTTTTTTGTTTGCTCCTTGAAGGGAAGTAGAAGATCCTTCATAAGTCCCCAATCCAAGAATGCACCGACACCGGTAACCTCTTTTACTTTAAGGACTGCCA
>JAEYXC010000401.1 GCA_023428655.1 Bacillota bacterium
CTGTTATACAGCGATGTGCTATCAATGCTTTATAGAAAAGCAAAAGGAACAAAGAAAAGAAATGTAAGTTAATATAATACAAAAGGCTCCGGTCATAAACACGCAGTAGCTAATGCGTTGGCAATGATCAGGAGCCTTTTGTAATATATAATTGAAAGCATGCCATATGTCCCCAACAGATCTTGGCTAACTTTTTAATGAATTTCTAATGCTGCTACTAGGAATTCATGTTACAATATTTGTATATGGATGAATTTGTAACAAAATGATATATATTACTAATTGAAAGGTGGGGTATTTTTGGGATTTTGGAGTAAAAAAAATACGGTTATGAAGGAAGATGAGATTTGTTATAAGGAAAAAATGAAAAGAATGATGAAACGATTTATGATTATTTTGGTGATCGCATTGATTTATGCAGGTGTCGGATTTTTCATAGCATATATAATAGCAAGCCGCAATGATATTATACTGCAGGATGCCGGATTTACCATGGGATGTCTTATCATCGTTGTGGGATTATTAACTATGATGGGAGGAAATCGATTCGGTATAGGTAGCTGGGATACGAGGTATTCCACCGCTGTAAATCTCCTTGATATTACCTTAAAGGATGAGAAGAGTTCCAATCATCATAGTAAGTCCAGAATCCATTCCGTTACTGAGTTTACGACGAACCGTTTTACCTTTATATTTGGCGGTATACTTCTTGTGATTTTTAGTATTTTATTTTTATAAATGTAGCCATAGCTACAACCACAAACCCCCATTGACGATATAATAATAGCGTAGTGAGTTAGATTCAAGCTTGCTTGTATCTAACGATCGGAGCTGGCGATCATGAATATGCTTTTCATTCATGATATAATAAGAGCGTAGTGAACTAGGCAAAACAAGAGAACATGAAATTAAATAACCAGAAATAGAACATAAGTTATTGGAATATGGATCGTCAATGGAGGATATCAGATGATAAGAAAGATAATTAAGATTAATGAAGATTTATGTAATGGCTGTGGTTTGTGTGTCAATGCCTGTCATGAATCAGCCATTGGGTTGGTTGATGGGAAGGCAAAGCTTTTAAGAGATGATTATTGTGATGGTCTTGGTAATTGCTTGCCCGTATGCCCGACCGATGCGATTAGCTTCGAAGAAAGAGAAGCCTTAGAGTATAATGAAGAAGAGGTAAACCGTAACATTGAGAGGAAGAAAGCGGAGGAAGCAGAGAGGTCAAGGAACAGTCATGTTCATCAAGCTCAACATGCACATCCCCATGGTCTTGGCGGTGGTGGTTGTCCCGGCTCCAGAGTGACTTATTTACAAGGACAGCCAGAGCAAGCAACAACGGAAGCTCCCCCTTCCAATCAGACACCTTCTATGTTAAGACAATGGCCGGTACAGATTCAATTAGTTCCTCCCAATGCTCCCTACTTTCAAGATGCCAACCTACTGATTGCAGCAGATTGTACTGCTTATGCCTTTGGAGATTTTCACCGGTTTATGAAGAATAAGATTACTTTAATTGGCTGTCCTAAGCTGGATGAGGTGGATTATTCCGTAAAGCTGACACAGATTCTTTCCATGAATCGTATCAAGAGCTTAACCGTAATCCGGATGGAGGTTCCCTGCTGTGGAGGGATTGTTCATGCAGTTAAGACAGCAATGGCCAATAGCGGTGTGATGATTCCCTGGCAGGTAGTTACCATTGGTACGGACGGGACAATAATCGAGGATTAAATAAATAGGAGTTAATATAGCAGGTATTGAACATTTAACGGATTGATAAAATAATAATATGTAAAAATATCGTTAGAACAATACCTATGATAATCAGTATAAGTCGAAAGTAAAAAAGGATTATAATAAGGGACAATCGACATATCTTCCGATAGGAGGAATGCGGTTGTCCTTTTCGGTTCCTTATTATTCTCTAATTCAGTCATCAAAACATGAAAATGATCTTAATTCCTTCCGTAATTCTTCCCTTTCTTAGTAGCAGATGAAGTTTCAATGACATATCTTTGTAGTATCAAGACTTTAGAAAGTATCCTATGCTAAACCAGTATTATCATCTGATGATATCATATCATACTTTTTGTAGGAGGTAGCTATGGAAGAAGGGAAAGCAACCCGTATGCCATTAATCGGGGATATGGCGCCTGCATTTCATGCAATAACAACCCAGGGTGAGATAAATTTTCCGGAGGATTACTATGGAAGCTGGGTTATACTATTCAGTCATCCGGCAGACTTTACACCGGTATGTACGACGGAATTCATGACCTTTGCCTCGATGATAAATGATTTTAAGGCACTGAATACAGAGTTGATCGGCCTTTCCATCGATTCGATTTACTCCCATATTGCATGGCTTAGAAAAATCAGAGAATTAGTATGGAAGGATATTAAACATGTGGAGGTTACCTTCCCGTTAATTGCTGATATTTCTATGGATATCGCGAAGCAATACGGGATGCTGCATCCGAATAATTCGACGACGTCAACGGTAAGAGCGGTATTTATTATTGACCCGACGGGAGTTATTCGAACAATTTTATATTATCCTGCCACCACCGGTCGCAATATGCAAGAGATTATGAGAATTATTATTGCTTTGCAGAAGGCGGACTGTGAGAAGGTAGCAACACCTGCTGGCTGGCTTCCCTGTGATGATGTGATCCTACCTCCTCCGGGTACCTGCGGTGCCGCTATGGAGCGTGTAGAGCACACCTACGAAAATCAGTATTGCCTTGATTGGTTTCTATGTTTTCGGCAAACCAATTGTATGCCCTGCAGTAGCAAGGAGCCTGAGACCTTGCCCTATCCTTCCATGTATCCCAGCAGCAGAAGAAGGAATTATCGAATTCCATAATAGGGCAAACCAAAATCTGCAATACGCAGGTTTTGGTTATACATAGTAACATTAAAGATTGAAGGATGAAAAAAATTGTGGTAGAATAGGCAGGCGGATGTAAACCATATTCGCTTATATTTTAGGAAAGCCTGGTAGATCACAATATGAAAAATCACAAACAAAGCTTATGGGCGAAGATCGCTCTATTTATAGCAACTCTAATATGGGGAAGTTCCTTTCTCGTTGTAAAAAGTTCAATGGATGTAATGCAGCCACATATGCTGCTAGCCTTTCGATTTACCATCGGAGGTATTCTTCTTTGCATCATATTCCATAAAAGATTGAAGAAACTAAATAAAGAATACTTTCTGAAGGGTGGCATTCTTGGAACCTTGCTTTTTGTGGCCTATAGCCTTCAGACCATCGGTATTACCGATACAACACCGGGAAAAAATGCCTTCCTCACAGCAATTTATTGTGTACTGGTACCTTTTTTCTTCTGGCCGGTGGATCGGAAGAAGCCGGATCGATTTAATGTGATTGCAGCTTTTATTGCTATTATTGGAATTGGACTGGTTTCCTTGAACGGAGATCTTACCATCCGAATGGGAGATGCCTTGACGCTTGCCAGTGGTGTGTTCTATGCAATACACATAGTTGCTGTAGCGAAATTCTCCGGAAAGCGTGACCCAATTCTTCTAACCATCCTACAATTTGGCTTTGCGGCAATCTATTCCTGGGGCATAGGACTGATATTCGAGGAAATCCCTTCCAACTGGAGCTCGGATTCCATCCTTGGTCTTGTGTACCTAGCGGTATTTGCTACTGCAATCGCACTCTTGCTGCAGAATGTGGGACAGAAGTACACCCACCCGGCTCCGGCTGCCATTATTATGAGTCTGGAATCAGTCTTTGGAGCACTGTTTTCTGTACTTTTTTATCACGAGATTATTTCGACTCGTTTATTTATCGGCTTTTGCTTCATCTTTATTGCAGTGATCATCTCAGAGACAAAGCTAAGCTTTCTGCATAAAGCTAGGAGCAAATCAGATCGTAAGACAGAGTTTGTCCTATCAAAGGATTTGATTATAACGGAGGACGCCGACGTGGTATCCGATTAAAATCTCAGGAAGTTAAGGATGTAGAAAAGGACCAAATCACCTCATTTGTCACAAGAGGTGAATTTGGTCCTTATTTTTGTATTACACCAATAGATATTTGTGGATGATCTCGGTAACACCGTCTTCATTACAGGTGCGTTCGGTTACGGTGTCAGCGATGGCCTTAACACTATCCATGGCATTCTTCATTGCGATACCCAGACCGGCTTTTTGAAGCATGGAGATATCATTTTCGCCATCCCCGGCTGCAACAGCTTCCGCTGGTGATTTACCAAAGAGCTTGCAGATATACTCCAGTCCCAGACCCTTACTGGCATGAATGGAGGTGTATTCCAGAGAATAATCACTTGAGAACTCAGCATTTAAGCTGTCCTTGGTAGCTTCATGCATTTCACGCTTAAAGCATTCCAGCTTATCCTTATCCGAGCTCGTTACAAAGAACTTTAAAGGTGCTTCCAAAAGACCCAGGTCCGGACTTCCCATATCAACAATTCTGCAGTCACAGCCACCCTTT
>JAEYXC010000454.1 GCA_023428655.1 Bacillota bacterium
CAAGGGGTGTCCGCTGACATAAATTCCAAGAACCTCCTTCTCCAGAGCAAGTAGCTGATCCTTACTGTATTCTGCAACCTCCGGCATATTTACCTCATAATCGTTTTTCTCTTCCTCACCGGCAAAATCAAACAAGGTCATCTGTCCCGTTAAGGACTTCTTCTTATCTGCAGCTATATCATCCAGAATCTGTACATAGCAGAGCATCAGCTGTCTGCGGTTCGGGTGAAGGCCGGCGAATACTCCTGCTTTAATAAAGCTTTCCACCGTTCTCTTATTCACTTCTTTCCCGGATAAACGCGACGCAAAGTCCTTTAGATTCAGGAAGAGTCCATTTTCCTCCCGTTCCGTAACAATGGCTTCAATTACCGGCTTACCAACCCCCTTGATTGCAGATAAGGCGTATCGGATGGCTCCGTTTGACACAGTAAAGACTGAATCTCCCTCGTTAATATCCGGTGGTAATATCTCGATTCCCATCTGCCTACAGGTGTAAATATATTCGGATACCTTCCCCGGATTGTCAATTACGGAGGTCATTAACGCTGCCATAAACTCCACCGGATAATAGCATTTCAGGTAAGCCGTCTCGTAGGATACTACTGCATAAGCTGCTGCATGTGATTTATTAAAGGCATATTTCGCAAAGTCCATCATCTCGTCATAGATATGGTTCGCCACCGCCTCCGGGATACCGTTCTTAATACATCCGGGAACCCCTTCCTCTTCATTGCCGTAGACAAAGCTCTGGCGCTCCTTGATCATAACCGATTCCTTCTTCTTGGACATGGCTCGGCGAACCAAATCACTTCGACCGTAGCTGTAGCCTGCCAGATCACGCACGATCTGCATAACCTGCTCCTGATATACAATACAGCCATAGGTCGGGGACAGAATCGGCTCCAGCTGTGGACATTCATAGGTGATGTGTCCCGCTTCATTCTTACCCTTAACATACTTTGGTATAAATTCCATGGGACCCGGACGATATAGTGCAATACCTGCAATGATATCCTCCAGATTCCTTGGCTTGAGCTCCTTCATAAAGTTCTTCATTCCGGCACTTTCCAACTGGAAGATTCCCTCCGTCCTACCGGAGGCAATTAATTCATAAACCTTTGCATCATTATAATCAATCTTCTTTATATCAAATCGATCCGTAGCAGATCGCTTCTTATTCACCAGTGCTTCCGCATTCTGTATTACTGTCAGAGTACGAAGTCCCAGAAAATCCATCTTTAACAGACCAAGCTCCTCCAGCGTGGTCATGGTAAACTGTGTGGTAATACTTTCGTCCGAGGAACGAGAAAGCGGAACATATTCATCCAAGCTCTCCTTGCCGATTACCACCCCGGCAGCATGCATGGAGGTGTGCCTTGGAAGACCTTCCAGTCTCATCGACATATCAATCAGATACTTCACCTCATCATTGGACTCATACAACGCACGGAGATCCTTATTGGAGGTCAGTGCCTTCTCGATGGTAATACCTATTTCCGTTGGTATCATCTTAGCAACGGTATCAACCTGTGCATAGGGGAGATCCAGAGCTCGACCTACATCGCGGATTACCGCTTTGGCTGCCATGGTTCCAAAGGTAACAATCTGAACCACCTTATCCTTGCCGTATTTTTTCGTTACATAGTCAATAACCTCCTGCCTGCGTTCATAGCAGAAATCGATATCAATATCAGGCATCGAGATACGCTCAGGATTTAAGAAACGCTCAAAGAGCAGGCTATATTTAATTGGATCGATATCCGTAATACGAAGTGCATATGAAACAATGGAGCCGGCCGCACTTCCTCGTCCCGGTCCAACGCTGATATTATTATCTCTCGCATACTTAATAAAATCCCAGGTAATTAAGAAATAATCCACAAATCCCATATTTTGAATGGTCTTCAGCTCATAATCCAGCCTCTCCCAAAGCTCAGCTGTAACCGGCTGATATCTCTCCTCAAGTCCCTCACGGCACAGCTTTGACAGATATTCAAAGGCGGAGTAGGGAGCCGGTACTGGGTAAACCGGTAATTTATATTCCCCAAAGGTAATGGTCACATTACATCGATTGGCGATATCATGAGTATTCTCTAAGGCTTCCTTTGCATAGGGGAAGAGTTCCAGCATCTCCTGCGGTGACTTTAGGTAATATTGTCCGCCTTCATAGCGCATACGATTCTCATCCGACACCTTCTTCTGTGTCTGAATACACAAAAGAATATCATGAGGGTCCGCATCCTCTGCATAGGTATAATGAACATCATTGGTTGCTACCAGCTTAATTCCTGTTTCCAAGGACATCCGAAGAAGCGCTTGATTCACATTCTTTTGCTCCTGCATTCCATGATCCTGCAGCTCCAGAAAGAAATTATTCTCACCGAACAAGCCCTGCATACGAAGAGCTGCGTTCTTCGCCTCCGCATAGAAGCCTCTCCTGATGTTAGTAGCCACCTCACCGCCCAAGCAGGCACTGAGAGCGATAATTCCTTCGTGATATTGCTCCATTACCTCATAATCAATTCTTGGTTTATAATAAAAGCCATCCAGAAAGCCTCTGGAGACTATTTTCATTAGATTCTGGTATCCGGTATTATTCTCCGCCAGTAAAACCAGATGGTAATATCGCTCCTCCGAGGCACCGAGCTCCCGATCCAGTCTTGAATTTGGAGCAACATAAACCTCACAGCCTATGATGGGGCGAATTCCTTCCAGCACGCAAGCTTTATAGAAATCAATAACACCATACATAACACCATGATCCGTTATTGCCAGACTATCCATTCCCAGCTCCTTTGTCCGATGTACCATCTCCTTAATCTTGCCGGAGCCATCGAGCAAGCTGTATTCCGTATGTACATGCAAATGGGTAAAATTCATGTTCGTCCTCCTTTCCCATAACTATTCTATCCCACACGTTTCGTAATATAGAATAATATATAAGAGGTTCCTTTTCGTGTCAAAATTTAATTGGCAGTAAAACACTAATCCTAAGAATGTCCTATAATAATTAAAGCTACTAGCTATGTCCCTAAATGAGTAGAGCTATTAAATATGTTATAATAATTCAAGCTACTAGCTATGTCACTAAGTAAATAGAGCTATTAAATATGTTATAGTAATTCGAGCTACTAGCTATGTCTATAAGCAAATAGAGCTATTAATTGTGTCCTAAATAACTGGAACTACTAGCTATCTCTCTATAGGAATAGAGCTACTAAATATGTCCTAAGTAATGAGAGCTACTAAGTATGTCTCTATCGAGTACATAATATAATAATATTCTACCATGATATTCTTGTCAATTGCACCGTGGGGATTACTGTGATTATTTGCGAAATCATCTTACATAAAAAGAACTGAGTAATTCCCTCGTGATCCGCATCACAAATGGGTAATCCTCAGTTCTTATTTATATGCTTCCTATCTTTTAATCATATCTACCAATCTTTTGCTGGACGCTCCGGATCCAAGATCTCCTCCACTGTAAACAAATCCACCAGTCGATGAGGGAATTCCAGCATTGCTTGCCCATCAATGGGCCTTCTAGTCATTCTTACATAATTCTTCTTGATATGCATCCATGGCTTACTATCCACTCCAAGAAACACATTAAAGCCACTTTCCTTAAGAAATTTATACTTATCATTGGAATAGATTCCAACTGTCCGTTCAAAATCCACACCATAAGGGAAAACCAGCACATCGCATTCACCAATCAGAGGCTTCACCTCTTTCAGCCATCGACCGGTATCACGCTTTAGAAGAGCAAGATCGACTTTCTGAAGATCCTTATGTCCCCAAGTATGGGAACCGAATTCCCAGCCTTCTGCCTTTAAAGCCTCCGCTACCTTTTTGGCTTCCTTAACATCCTCCTCATAGGTTGCTGAGGTCTCATCATTGGTCCGATAACCAAGAATTCCTTCATAGCCCGTTAGTGCCAAGAGTCCCTTAGCTCCACGGTAGGAAAAATCCGGATGCTCCTCTACAAAGGCATCCAGAATTGGAACGACATCAAAAGGACCGGTTACGGTAGTTCCGTCCTCCAATTCCATTTCACAGGTAGGCTTTCCTTCCTCATCCAGAATGATTCTGGTGGCAAAACCATCCCCATCCATATATTCATAGTAGCTCACATCATCGACCGATATAACAAAGGGCTTCTTTCCTTCACGCAGCTTGATTTCGTTCTCTTGATATTCCGTCGTTCCATCCTCCAGCGTTACCCTTTTTGTCAGATCGGAGATATTGACAAGCACATACCCATCCTGATACATTTTTTGAATTACTTTTTCAAATTCGTAGGTCGTTGTCATATACATATTATAACCTACGGAATCATAATCACCATCAAAGGCTTTTGCATTATCCGCTATCAGGGAATGAAAGAAAATATGATTAATCTGAGTTACGGAATCATAGGAGCCTCCCAAATGTACCAAGGAATTGTTCTCCTCCTGCAATCTTGCAATTGCTTCCGCCAGCTCAGGATAAACCTTATAATCACCCTCTGCTCCCTTATAATCCTCAAGCAGCCCAATAGCACCCTCATAATCATAGCCCAAGGCCATGTGATCAGCCCGTGCAATCAGATCCTGACGCTCATTAATCCCTTTTTGTAATCTTTCCTGCTCCAGACGAGCCGCCTCTTCCTCAGGAGACAACTGCTCCTCCTTCGCATCATTAGGTTGACCATCCTTCACCGGCTTTTCGTTCTCTGTCTGTTGCTGCTGTTCATTAGTACCCTTTGTATCGTCAGCTTTCATTGCGATATACAGACGATATGATCCGAACAGTGCCAGAAGTATGACAATTTCTAACAGAACAAACCGAAGCAGTCTGGCTGGTCGTTTACTTTTTGGTATCCTTTGATCCTGTCCTGACATCTCTAACCTCTTTCTGTTACAGTGCTCCTAGTTATATTAATTATGGTTCATTTAAGCATAACTACGCTATAACGCCTCTTCTGACAGTATAGCACAGAAAAGGATATAATTCCTTAAGATAATATTAATTTAATGGAAATTAGTATTAATTTAATTTCATACTCGTGTAAAATGTAGACTAAAGTTGTAACAATTTAAAGGATTTCCGGTTAGCCGGAAAACAACTCCGACTTAACCTTATTATTCCCTGAAAGAGGCAGAGTTATTAAGTAATCCGATCAATTAAATATATTAATTTTATTCTACTATATATTTTTTTCTTTGGCTAGACGATATAATCCGGAATTCTCCTTCTCGATTCTTTTTTTCAATGCATGAATAATTCTTCTACCTTCCGTAAGAAATTCCTCCAGATTGTCCTTAATTTTATTTGCCATATTATACTTACCTTTAAAAACAGCGTATTCTGCTGCCAGGCTTCCCATTTCAACATTATATTGCTCAGCCATGTTTTTCACAATGTCATCGGCACAATTCATAAGCTTCGGATATAAAAATTCATCCTCCTCCAACAAGTGTATTTTTAACAGTCCGGCCAGCCTACTAACATGCAATCCTGCAAAGGAAGGATTGATCTCATTAACCTCCTTCGTAATCTCATCTTCGATTAGCTTGATTTCTTCCATAATTGTTCGATGCTGTCTATCAAGGTTTGTAAAATTCATCCTAGCTTACCTCATTTTCTTTATTTTAGTTATTACAATATCATTCTATCCATATTTGTAAATAGTTCCTTGATTCGAATCACAATAATCAGGGTAGCTAATTACCATAAGCCTTTTGAACAAATATGGAAGCATCAGCCTTGATATAAAAAATGTAGCATCAGCCTTGATATAAAAAAGGACACAGCTGTTAACTGTGTCCCTACAATACTTCTATATAATGATATTTCCTAGCGCTCTAAATTATTTACTGCTTAAGTATTTTTCGATATTTTCAATTGCTGCCTTCTCGTCCGGTCCGTCTGCTATTACGGTAACTGATTCCCCCGCAGAAATGCCCATGCTCATCATACCCATAATACTCTTCGCGTTGACACGCTTTTCGTTACTTGCAACATAAATACTACACTCATACTGGCTTGCAACTTGAACAAGCAATGCGACAGGTCTGGCTTCTAAGCCCGTAGGGATGTTAATAACAATTTCCTTCGTTATCATGACTATTTTTCCTCCTTATGCTCTCGTAATTGATCTGCTATAATACTTAACTTTCGCAATCTATGGTTAACACCGGATTTACCGATCGGTGGCAGTAGCATTGCACCCAGCTCCTTAAGAGAAGCCTCGGGATAATCAATTCGCAACCTTGCTACATCCTCCAGTCCGTCTGCCAGATCTCCTAATCCAACGGTATCTCTGATATATATAATATCATCCAGCTGCTTAGAGGCAGCCGTAACCGTCTTATTAATATTCGCTGCTTCACAGTTAACCTGACGATTAATCGAATTACGCATCTCCTTCAGTATTCTGACATTTTCCAGATCCATTAAGGCGATATGTGCCTCCATAACATTCAATAGATCAACGATTTGAGAGCCTTCCTTAATATATACTACGTAATTTTTCTTACGTATTACTATCTTTGCATCGATTGAAAAGGTTTGTATCATATCCCTTAATTGCTCTGC
>JAEYXC010000001.1 GCA_023428655.1 Bacillota bacterium
GGAACACCACCTCTGTTTTCTTTCACGATTCTATCTCTAAGTATCATTCTTGCCATAATAATATCAAATTCCTCACATAAAAACTGTTTACCGCACGAACCGTGTCTCATACCGCACGAATCGTCAAATTGGATCACTCTTACTTTTATTGCTTATGTTTGTAAATAGATGTTTCCTTTCGTAAATAAAATTAATAGTTACATTTGATCACTAAAATCTTTTTATCCCCACAATAAAAAAACCCTACAATCGTTACATTGTAAGGTTTTCCTCTTATTGAGCAGCAGGCTTTTAATCAAACCAAAGCTTCTCTTTATCCAAAATTCTATTCTCTTTATGGGCGTTGATTTGAAGCATGATACCACCGTAGCTTACATATCCTGAGGTTTTATCATCTTCAAGAAATACATATAGGTTCGATTTTGAAACCCTTTTTTGTTTCATTTTTTTAAACATTATATAACTATAATTCTCTATCTCAAACAAAGTATCCCTTCTTTCAAGCTATACAACTTGCACTACAGTAACATATAATGTATTACCTTATAATCGATCCGGTAAGAATAATTACAGCGATTGTACCAATGATGATATTATCTCAAGCTTGCTTCTTCCTCTAAATCTTCTTTGGATATTTCCCTGTCCTTGTAGTAATATTTCATATCATGTTCATCAATGCTTCGCATCACTCTGCAGGGATTACCGACTGCAATTGAATTAGCAGGGATATCCTTCGTCACTACACTCCCGGCACCGATCACACTGTTCTTACCAATGGTTACACCGGGGCAAATTATACTACCGGCTCCAATCCAACAATTATCCTCAATGACTACCGGTTCTGCATACATATATTCTCTATAATCCGGATTGATCGGATGACCTACCGTAGCTATGGTTACAGCCGGACCAAACATGACCCTATTCCCAATTACAATTTTTGTATCATCCACAAAGTTACAGTTAAAATTAATGTAGGAGCCCTCTCCGATTTCTATGTTCGTACCATAGCAAAAATAAAACGGAGGCTCTATCCATGCCTTAGCTTCCTTACCGAAGATTTCTGCCATCAATCGAAAACGTTCCTCTAATTGATCCGGGCCCGTGGCATTAAATGCAAACATTCGCCTTTTCGCATTGGCTCTGTCTTCCGGCAGGCCCTCACAATAATCGGTAAATAACTTGCCCGAAGCAATTCTTTCTCTCATTGTCATATCAATTTCCTCCCTTAAAATAAATCCTTTTATAAGCTTTCTATTTACTTTGCTTTATTGAAATATTTCTTTTTATGTAAGCTCTCTTGTGATATTGTTAACCCACTTAAACCTTCGATATCGAATGATAGCTACCGGTAGCTTAATCACTTCATCCAAGCAAATGACTGCGTATAAAGCAATGGGCGGTAAGTGCCAAACAAATGCACTGAAATAACTTAATGGCAATATCACACCCCACATCACGATAGTATCACACCAAAATCCAAACTTGGCGTCTCCACCGGCGCAAAATATACCACCAATGTTGGTAGAATTCATCGACTTACCGATACAATAATAGGCGCAGATATAAAGCATGCCATTGAGATAATACTGTGCTGTTTCAGTTAGAACCACCATCTGGAACACCAGCGGTTTTATGAGTAATATCGTGATCCCCGCCAAAACACCAAACATTAATGCATATAGATTAATTCGATTGCCTGCTTTGATCGCTATCCTTTTATCACCGTGACCAAGATATTTACCGATCAGAACGGCCCCACCTCCGGAGATTCCTCCGCAGAGCACAACGGCCAGGTTCTTTACTACTCCGGCAACGGAATTAGCGGCTACCATATCTGCATTGACATGTCCGATAATAGTAGCTGTGGCAGCCAAAGCACCGCCCCATACGATATAATTCCCCTGAACAGGTATCGTATACTTCAAAAAGTCCTTCCGCAAATTTCGTTCAACGGCATTCTTTCTTGATAATTGAAATCGGACATGACCATCTTTCGTTGAATGTAAAATACAACACCCAAGCTCAATGAAGCGTGCGCAGACAGTGGCTAGCGCTACACCAATGATAGCCTCCTCCGGTCTTCCGGGGAAGATTACCAATACACATAAAGCGTCTAACACCACATTTAAGATAAGGCATAAGGAGCTAATCCATGCACTCAGACGAGCCTTCTCCATACTCTTTATTACACTAAGATACATCTGCGACAGACTCATAGCAAGATAAGAGAAGGATATCACACGTAAATACAAGGTGCCATATCGGATCAATTCACTATCATCGGTAAGTATCCCCATAAGAGCATTCGGAAAGAAAAAGGCTAATGCAAAAAACAAAATCGATATGCCTACGGAAAACTTACTCGCAATATTTAGGATATGTTGAATGGCCTTGATATCCTTCCTTCCCCAATATTGTGCCGTAAGAATACCAGCCCCCGTAGCCAAACCCATATAAAACAGGGTCAATACAAAGGTTACTTGCCCTGCCTGTGATACTGCGGACATAGCCGATTGATTAATCATTCCCAGCATTACAATATCTGCCGATGTGACAGCTGCAGATATTAAGTTCTGCAATGCAATTGGTATCACCAATGTTATAAGTGCTCGATTAAATATCCGATTAAAATCTCCATCCATCCCATCCGCCAGCTTCTTTTGCACTGTAAAATCACCTTTCTTTCTCTCTTGTTCTATCAAAATTGTAGCTGATTTCGATTGTGGCTTCCACCAAAATCGAGTATAATACTATCAAAATCGGATATATATTTAAGGGATGAGGTGCAGATATGGGTTCCGGACTAGAAGTGTTTTCTGATTTATCAGAGAGGTTAAATTATAATATCCCCGGGTTTCCTCTTTATGTGCGAAAGGGGTTGCTTCGTCTATTCGACAGATATGCAGCTGCGTGTCATTGGCATACTGATTTGGAATTTATACTTGTAATAGACGGAGCCATGGATTATTTTATCAATGGTCAAGTCGTTCGTGTGAATGCGGATAACGGAATTTTTGTGAACAGCAAGCGCTTGCATTACGGTTTTTCCTCTGATAATACTGACTGCTCCTTTCTTGTGGTTGCTATACACCCTAGTATACTAGGCGAGAACACCCATGCCGGCAGGGTATATGTCGAGGAAAAATTCGGACCGAATACCTATGACTTTATATTATTGTCCCCTCAAACCCCTTGGCAACAGGAAACGCTACTTTCGTTGAAGCAGCTCTATGATGAAATGCATGGCGATGTAGTTAATCCTCTTCGCTTACTATCACAGGCCACATCCCTTAGCGCGGATATGGCAGATCATCTTCAGCCGGTTAAGGAGCAGCATTCCATCCATCAATCCTGGTCGACGGTATGTAAAATGACCGGATTCATTCATCAAAATTATGAACATAAAATAACCCTTGATGATATCGCTGCTGCCGGATGTGTCTGTCGAAGCCGATGCTGTGAGCTATTTAGTAATTACATCGGCCAAACACCTAACAATTATCTGATTCGGTATCGTATTCAGAAAAGCTGTGAAATGCTGAAGGAAACGAAACGATCCATATTAGAGATAGCGGTTGCCTGTGGTTTTGGGAGTCCAAGCTATTTTTCTTATGCCTTTCGCAAGGAGACCGGTCTGGTGCCCCAGGATTACCGTAAGCAAGCCAGTCAATCCATATCAGTATCAACCGCTTGAATCCCAAAGGAAATTACTAACCTTCCAAATGCTTATTAACTATGTGTGTTGTCTTCCCTCGTTCCTAATGCTATACTAAAGTAAAAGAAATTTTGAATAAATATGTGATACAAAGGATACACGCAATAATCAAATTACGGAGGTATTTCAATGCATGGAGAATGTAACGCACTGACAATATCACAGGGTTACACGGGTGAATGTTTGATGAAAGGAGTTGATGTTAACTTATAATATAAGGAGAAAAGAATATGAGAAATTTACATCCTTTGCTGAAAACATTGTTTTCTCTGAAAGGAAACCAACGAGCATGCGTTTATACGGAACCTCTATGGGCTCTGCCAAACAACCTGATTCTTCCCTATGCATCGATTTACATGGCTTCGGTCGGATTGAATGACGCTCAGATTGGTTTGGTCGCAAGCTTCGGACTGGCGATGCAGTTTTTGTGGGCTCTCTTTTCAGGGGCGATTGTTGATAAATTAGGAAGGCGCTCCAGCATGTTGATCTTTGGTATAATCAGCTGGACAATTCCATGTATGATATGGGCGGTTGCCCAAGGCTATTGGTATTTTATGATTGCTGTATTCTTCAACAGCATGTGGCGTGTTATAGGGAACAGCTTCAGCTGCATGATCATCGAGGATGAGGATTCCTCCCAGCTAATCAATATCTATACCATCCTTAATTTTATCGGCATCCTTGCAGGCTTTCTCTCACCGGTTATCGGATTACTCATTGATCGGTTTACCTTACTTCCTACACTCCGGGGAGTGTATGTTACGGCTATGGTTTTGATGACAATCAAATTCCTGCTTCAATACTATATGGCCAGGGAGAGTGAAATCGGTAAACGACGTATCCGTGAGAGCAGGGAAAAGTCGATGATATCCTTGACCTTTGGCAATTGGAGGGTATTTATTAATTCTCTGGTACATACAAAATTATCGATCTATGTTTTATTGATCATATTGGCGACTTGCTTCCGTATCGTGCAAGATACCTTTTGGCCCTTGTTTATTAAATCAGCCTATGGTATCAGTGATTCCATGTTTTCCGTATTTCCCTTTGTGAAGACGATGATGACAATGCTCATCTTTGTGACCATCACTTCCAGAATTAAGCTGCATTCTATCCGGCGCCCGCTGCTTGCCGGACTAGGCGTTAATCTGGCAGGCGTAGCGGTTTTGGTTTTATGTCTTCCCTTTGGTTCAGCTGCCATCTGGGCCGTATTCTTTTCGGCAATCTGTGATGCTTTTGCAGCTGCCATTTTGAGTCCACTCTTTGATTCCTTAATGACTGTAAGTATTCCAGCCGAGGAGCGGGCCCGTGTTAATAGCCTTATTACAGGTTTCATTTTATTAATCAGCATACCGGTGGGAGGGATTGCAGGAGCTCTTTCCCAACATAACAGGGTATTTCCTTTCGTATTAAATGCAGTCCTTGTTATCCTGGAAATTGTGATTGCCCTTTACCTGACAAACAAAACTGACGGTTCTGAGACGCCCTTCTCGAAAAATTAGGATGAATGGCTAGAAATAGCATACGGTCGGCTGGTTTCCAAGACATGGCTTATCAAGTTTCTACTGCTTCAATTCGGTAATAATACAAGCACTATAACCATTACAAGACTATCATCTTATTAAGCCTCTTCACACTTCGTCATGTAAGTAGTTTGTACTATAAGTAATGATACAGGGAGTTGATTGCGTAATGTTACAACCTGCTTGCAAATGAAAATACGAGGTAATCTCGAAATAATTTACATTTATAAACCCCTGAGCTATATC
>JAEYXC010000083.1 GCA_023428655.1 Bacillota bacterium
CTTGCCGTAGAGCGTCTTGGTATGCCGGAAGCAAGGATAGTACTGGCACAGGCAGCAGCTTATGTTGCATGTGCACCGAAGAGTAATTCGGCAGTCTGTGCCATCGATGATGCGATGGGGGTGGTTCAGAATGAGAAGACGGCAACAATACCGGCATATTTAAAGGACGCCCATTATAAAGGAGCCGCAAAGCTGGGGCATGGTATTGGGTATCAATATGCACATAATTATGAGAATCATTATGTGGATCAACAATATCTACCCGATGAACTCAAAGATAGGGTGTTTTATGTGCCCTCGGATAATGGTTACGAGGTACAGATACAAGAATATTTCAAAAAAATAAAGGGCAGATAGACTAACCCTTTATTCCTGTGTATCATCCTTCTTATGAACCCATTTATATACTGTGATAAACATATAGATCATTATGGGAATAACGATGGTGGAGAAAATACTTGCCATAAAAAGTCCATAGGAATATTCTGTTGCGAATAATGCGGACAGGAAGGAAATGATATACATGGATACAATGAGTACAAGTCCGACAATGGCGGCAATACGTTTCACTTTCGACATTTTATAATCCTTTCTAAGTAATATATGATTATCATTATAGCTTGTTCTATATAAAAAAGCAAGAATGGTACAGTGAGACAATCCATTAGGAATGAGTAAAGCTACGATCCTCCAGAGGAGAATGCCCCAGATGCTTTCGATAAGCCCGGTAAAATACGGAGTAATCACGAAAACCGGATTTTAATGCAGCTTCCGCTGCGGTACATCCATTCATCATCAGTTGTCTGGCAAAGATCACTCTTTTATAGATAAGATAATCAAATACAGTAGTGCCGGCAGCTTTTCGAAAGGCCCGATTCATATAATGTTTGCTGATGTTAAAATGCTTTGACAATTGATCTAGAGAAATAGGTTCCGTTAAATTATCATTTAGGTATGCAATTATATCGGTGATGGTATGGGAGGTCATTGCTTCCACCTTCACAGGACTATGGGTCTGGCATATCATAGTAACCTGAGCCAGGATTGCCTCGATGTAGGTAGGCATGAGCTGCCGCTTTAATGCTTCGGGCTGCTCTGCTAAGCTTTCCAAGGCTTCGAAGAAGCTTCTTAGTTGTGTGCCGGCCAGATTTTCATAATACACCTCACGACCGGAATGCTTCTCATTAGTAGGGAAAGCGGACAAAAGAAGCTGTCTACGCTCCGGCTGAAGTAAATCAGGATGAAAATGAAGGATAAACCGACGATACGGACTATCTGATTTCACTCTTACCCCATGAAAGACATGAGGAGATAGTAGCAATAGACTGTGTGGAGCAGGGCGGTAAAGCTTACCCTCTACCAGGTAATCCACATCACCTTCTATGATATAATAAATTTCGTATACACTATGGCAATGGATTTGGTGAGTCGGATTTGGTGTATTACTTAGACTGTAGCTGTACTCTGCTAGCTCTGTTTGAATCTTACTGAGAGAAGCCATGGTTCCTATCCTTTCTTATCGCTTCGTATAAAATAACGTTTGGCTGCCTTTATAGCTATTATATAGAAATAAGGCTATATTTGCAATATAACAACTCCCATTTGCAATGGTGATTTCTGTGTGATAACAGTATAATAGAGGAAAATAGATAGGAAAGGGTAACGATAATTATGATATTAGGTGCTCAATTATTTACGGTACGTAATTATACGCAGACCGAACGAGATCTGGCCTATACCTTGGATCGGATTGCAAAAATAGGTTATACCACGGTTCAGATATCTGCCATCGGCTCCTCCATCAAGCCGGCTACGGTTAGAAGACTATGTGAAGAGCGCAAGCTGAAGATTGTTGTAACCCATAGTGATCCTAATCGAATACTCAATGATACGGAGCAATTGATTGAAGATCATGAAATTATGGGTTGCAATTACATCGGGTTGGGAAGTATGCCTGATAAATATCGAACCCCGGAATGGATTGAACATTTCATTACCGATTATAAGGATGCAGCGATTAAAATCAAAGAGGCAGGGATGATGTTCCTGTATCACAACCATCATTTCGAGTTCGAGAAGGTGAAGGGCAAGTATTATCTGGAATACCTAATGGAGGGCTTCTCCCCGGAGGAGCTGGGCTTTATCTTGGATACCTATTGGCTTCAGGCTGCCGGTCTGGACGTATGTCAATGGATCGAGCGTCTAAAAGATCGTATTCCCTGTGTCCATCTAAAGGATATGGCTATACTGCGTCATGAAGTGGTTATGGCACCGGTTCTGGAAGGAAATATGAACTTTAAAAGGATACTTAAGTCGTTAGAGGTTACGAATTGTGAACATTTACTGGTGGAACAGGATATATGTGAGGAAAGTCCCTTTGATTGCTTGGCTAAAAGCTATGAGAACCTCACTTCGATTGGCTATCGTTAAGAAGAAGGGGTAAGTGTAGTAATAGTTGCTTTGTTGTTAGTTAGAAGGAAGCTATCAATGAGAAATGAGAGGTATTAAGAATGGATCAAGTTCGGATTGGAATTATTGGAATTGGTAATATGGGTAGTAACCATTGTAAAACCATTCTTTCTGGTGAAGTTGTGGGGATGGAGTTGGTTGCGGTAGCGGACCTCAAAGAGAGTCGAAGAGACTGGGCCAAAGGGGAGCTGCCGGAGAAGGTGAGCATATATTCCAGCGGCGATGAACTGATTGCAGCAGGAGGATGCGATGCCGTGTTGATCGCAACACCTCACTATGATCATCCAAGATTAGCAATATTGGCCTTTGAGAAGGGATTGCATGTTCTATGCGAGAAGCCTGCGGGTGTCTACACGAAGCAGGTACATCAGATGAATGAGGCTGCAAAACAGTCCGGTCTCGTCTTTGCAATGATGTTCAATCAAAGGACGAATCATGTGTATCGTAAAATGCATGAATTGGTACATAGTGGAAGCTACGGTAGCATAAAACGAGTCAACTGGATTATTACAGATTGGTATCGTACCCAGGCTTATTATAATTCCGGAGGGTGGCGAGCAACCTGGGATGGAGAAGGTGGAGGGGTACTCTTAAATCAATGCCCTCATAATCTTGATCTATTGCAATGGATTTGCGGAATGCCGGTTAAGGTGCAGGCCTTCTGTCACAATGGAAAATGGCATGATATCGAGGTGGAGGATGATGTGACCGCTTATCTGGAGTACCCGAATGGTGCAACCGGTGTATTTGTAACGACAACTGGGGATGCTCCGGGGACGAACCGCTTTGAGATCACGCTGGAGCGGGCAAAGCTGGTATGTGAAAATGACAAATTAATGATGTATGAGCTTGAAGTAAATGAACGTGAATATTGCTTTACAGCAACCGAGGGCTTTACAAAACCTGAGGGTCACTGGGTGGAGGTGTCCTCCGACGGTGAAAATCCTCAGCACGCCGGAGTACTTCGAGCCTTTGCAGGGAAAATACGAAGTGGGACGCCATTAATCGCTGAGGGACAGGAGGGAATCAATGGACTTACCCTATCCAATGCAATGCATTTATCGAGTTGGCTACAGGCACCTGTTGAGATACCCTTTGATGAGGAGTTATTTTTAGATAAATTAAATGAACGAAGGGCCTCTTCGAGGAAGAAAACAAATTTAAAGGAGACCACCTTTTCTACGGAGGGAAGCTACGGGACAGGAGGAAAATAAGAATGAGAATAGGAATTGTAGGCTGCGGAAATATCGCAGTAATTCACGCACAATGTCTGAAAAAGCTTCCGGAGCATGAGTTGGTTGCTTTTGCGGATAGTAAAATAGATCGATCGGAAGCCTTTGCCAAAGAATACGGTGGCAATGCTTATTCCTCACTGGAAGAGATACTTGAGAAGGAGCAATTGGATGTAATCCACATCTGTACTCCCCATTATCTGCATACCCCAATGGCAATCTATGGTCTGCAGCAAGGTGTCCATGTATTCATGGAAAAACCGCCGGTGATAACAAAGGAACAGTGGATGCAGTTGAAAAAGGCAGCCACCCACGCTGAACAACAGCTTGGTTTGTGCTTTCAAAACCGTTATAATCCAAGTATCCTAAAAGTAAAGGACATGATTACCTCCGGTGAGGCGGGCAAGGTAATCGGTGCACGGGGCATTGTAACCTGGAATCGAAAGGCTGAGTATTATACAGAGAGTGATTGGAGGGGTAGACTGGAGTATGAAGGAGGAGGGGCTTTGATCAATCAGTCCATTCATACACTGGACCTTCTGCATTACCTCGTTGGACAGCCTCTGCAAAGTGTAGACGCGGTCATAGCGAATCATCACCTTAAGGGAGTCATAGAGGTAGAGGATATGATGTCAGCTTATATTCGTTACCCGGAGGCTGAGGTTTGCTTTTATGTAACAACGGCATATAATGCCGACGCTGCTCCTTTGATTGAGATTAACTGCGAACATATGATGATTCGTATTGAGGACTTACAAGTAACCTGTTATTATAAGAATGGGCAGGCTGTACCGGTTCCGGTTGAAAGGAAGCAGGGCTTTGGAAAAAGCTATTGGGGCGCGGGACATGAGGATTGTATCGGTGATTTTTATCAAAGTCTTAGTGAGAACAGACCCTTTGCCCTGAATACCACATCCATGGAGGAGACAGTTCTTCTCATGCTGGGAGCTTATGAATCGGCCAGAAATGGGCATGAGGTATTATTTCAGTAATATGATACAGGAATCAGAACAGCAGGACAAAGAAGGATTGTTTGATAATCCGAGATTGAAAACCAGTTCTGAAGCATTAGTGACAGAACAAAAGAATAGGAGGTCTCAATGCGAAACAAGGATAGTCATATCATCATAAAACAATATTTCTTCGGCTTCGTTTTCATAACCGCTTTGCTTCTTTGTTCCTTTAAAGTGGGAACCGTCTATGCTTCGGGGGGTGTTGGGACAACAATCACAGTAACCTTTGATGGAAATGGCGGAGATGCGAATACCTATGATATGCTGGCTTTTTATGGAGATACCTATGGACCGCTTCCCGAGGCCACTCGTGACAATTATGAATTTGCTGGTTGGTACACCTTTGCCAGTGGAGGTTCTAAGGTAACGGAGGCGACGAAGGTATTAAAGCCTTTGGATCATACCCTATACGCAAGATGGCGAGGAGAAGAGACGGAGATTACCTTGGAGCCGGACGAAGGCTTACTGGCCAAGAATACCGTTAAGGTCTATTATGGTTCAAAATTCTATCATCAATTGCCGGTACCGACGAAGGAGAATTATATATTCTCCGGTTGGTATTCTGCACTAACCGGTGGTGAGAAGATAACAGCGAAGTCGATATTTACGGAGAAATCTCCAACCACCCTCTATGCTCGCTGGACGGAAAAAACCGTTAAGGTTATTTTTATCCCATTTAACGGAGAAACCTATGAGATGGAGGTAAAACCCGGTAGTGAATATGGTGAGCTACCTGAGCCGGAGAAAGAGAATTGTATCTTTGGAGGTTGGTATAAATTAAAGGATTATACCAGTAATAGCGCTGAACCGATAACGGCGGATACCATTGTGAAGGAAGTAGGGCAGGTAAAGCTCTTTGCCAGATGGTACATTGATAGGGGGACGGACTATTAATCAATAATTATTATATAGTAGGGTATATTTATTTTTGTAAGAGGCGATGAGCTCCTCCTCAATCATTTGGTGTAGCTCTCGAACCATAGCACTTCGATTTACGCACAGGAACGCAGCTAACTCTTTATGATTCAGGGGAGAGTTAACTTCATTGCTGTGCTCTTTTTGTGCGAGCAGCTCAAAGTATGCCAGAAGACGTTCGCGTATTGTCTTTTTCGATATAATTTCAATCTTATCCAATAAGGACCGGCATTTTAGTGCAAGTAAGTTGATTAGATTTGCATTTAACTGCTGATGACATTTACAGGATTTTGTGCATGGTTGGAGGATGCTGTGATATTTGATGAATAGGATGGTGCAATCACTATGGGCCCGATAATTAACAGTACTGTTAAGAAATTGAGGACAGATGAAAACTTCACCAAATAGAAAGTCCTTTGGTATCTCGGTATAAAAATAAATATTACCGGAGTAGTCCTCCTTTTCCATGAAAACACTACCACGAATCAACACGCCAATATAACTGACCAGAGCGCCTTCCTGAATTATAAACTCATTCTTTTTATAGCTCTTTGTATAGGTTGGTAAGCAATCCAAAAGCTTATTGATTTCATCCGGTTCAATTCCGCTAAACAATGGGTGTTGTATTAACTCGTATCTCATAATCCATGTTGAATCCAATTATCCTCAGAAAGAGAGGTGGTTGGATTGCTTTCCTTTCTGTAAAACCTTTTTATTAGGGGAATCATTTACTCTGATATAATAATTCAAATAAATAATTTTTGATAGTTAGCCATCCTCTTTTCACGTCCTTGTTTATTTTAGACCTTCCATGTTGCAATTGCAACATTTGAATATAATTATTTTGTTATAATAGTTAGGGCATTAAGATAGAAAGATAAGGAGATGTTGATTTATGGAATCATATGAGATTTTTAGAGGATTAGCGATTATTATTATTGCTGCGAAGGGATTTGGAATTCTTGCAAGAAGATTAAAGGCTCCGCAGGTAGTTGGTGAGATTTTAGCCGGTTTAGTCATTGGGCCCAGTGTGCTTGGACTAGTGAATCAAACGGAATTCATATTACAGATGGCAGAAATTGGTGTAGTGTTATTGATGTTTTTGGCTGGATTGGAGACTAATTTGCGTGATTTGCTAAAAACAGGTCCAATCGCCCTTGCAATCGCGTGTGCGGGAGTAGTAGTTCCATTAGGCGGGGGTTACCTGCTATATTCTGCTTTTTATGGTTTTGCACCTTCCAGTAGCTTAGAGTTCTTTAAAGCGATTTTTATCGGAGTTATCATGACGGCAACGTCAGTCAGCATTACAGTTCAGACCTTACGGGAGTTGGGGAAGCTGAAGGGAAGGATCGGAACTACAATTCTGAGTGCTGCAATCATTGATGATGTGATAGGTATTATTGTTCTGACCTTTATTATTGGTTTCAAAAACCCTGAGGTAAAGCCGTATACAGTTGTTGTTAATACAGCCCTATTTTTTTTGTTCAGTATAATAGCAGGCGTTATATTCTATTATGCGTTCAAATGGTTGGCAGAGAAATATCCTCATACCAGAAGACTTCCGATATTTGGGCTGGTGTTATGTTTTGCATTTTCGTACATAGCGGAGCATTACTTTGGTATTGCTGATATTACAGGGGCTTATTTCGCAGGTATTATTTTATGTAGTATTCAGGAGGTAACCTATATAGCTCAGAAGATGGATACGAATTCTTATATGATATTTGGCCCTATCTTCTTTGCCAGTATTGGATTAAAGACATCGATTAGCAGCTTTACCGGTGAGATGCTTTTATTTTCAATAGGCTTTGTAGTGGTAGCTTTAATTACTAAAATTATTGGTTGCGGATTGATAGCTAAGCTCTTCCATTTCAATAATAAAGAAGCATTCAAAATCGGTATAGGAATGATGACAAGAGGTGAAGTAGCCTTGATTGTTGCCCAGAAGGGCTTATCAGAAGGTCTCCTGGAGGCGAACTTCTTCACTCCTGTCATTCTATTGATTATAACCTCGTCAATTATAACACCGATTATTATGAAGCTTTTATATCGCTCCACACCGGAAACGGAATAAAAACAATAGAAGGATATAATGGCACCTCCATATTCGAAGTACGAATGTTGGTAGGTGCACTTTTTATGTTAATTAATAGATAAAGTGTATTACATTTCCTTAGATGCAAAATAAGGGGTTGTTAGATGGATGTATACATATAATTAGATGAATATCTAATATAATTGTTGACAATAATAGAACTATATGTTAGATTGTTATCTAACAAGTAATATTTGGGAATAAATTTATGGCTATATACAATGAAAGGGGATTTTTATGAACGGAGAAGAAAGGATTAGTTACAAACACATACTGAGGCAGAAGGAATATATGAAAACGATTATAGCGGCTCTTATTAATCGACTGGGTGATTCTATTGACAGTATAGCCCTCACCTGGCTGGTGTATCAGATTACCCAGAGTGCAGCCTGGTCGGCAATTATTTTTGGAGTAAATCGCATTCCTACCATATTCCTACAACCCTTTGCCGGAGCTGCTATTGAAGGTAAGAATAAGAAGCAAATCATGATAATAACCGATATCATTCGTGGACTATGTGTCGGTTTTGTCGCGACCGCCTTTTTACTTGGCTTTTTGAATCAATGGTGGTTGCTTTTGGCAACATTTATTATCTCCAGTGCAGAGGCCTTTCGTGGTCCTGCTTCTGCTGCTTTACTGCCAAAGCTACTTGATAAAAAATATTACTCCTTTGGGCTATCCTTGTCTGCCAGTGTCTGCAATGTGATGGAGCTGGTGGGTCTTGGTGTAGCAGGGTTAATCATATCCCAATTCTCCGTAACGGCTGCTATCTATATTGATATGATCACATTTTTCCTGTCAGCTTTTATAATTCTGACATTACGAGTTCGAGAGGAAAAGTTGGGCAAGGGGCGGATTGATGCGAAGGAATATTTGAATAGCCTTAAGGGAGGATTCTCTTACCTAAAGGAAAATGCGGTGCTACGATATTTTGTTCTATTGGCGGTGTTTTTGAATGCAATATTGGTACCCCTTAACAGTCTTCAGGCACCACTGATCAGTGAAGTGCTGAAGGTGAATGAAGTAATGCTGTCCGTGCTTGGAGTCGCAATTACCATCGGTATGATTGTTGGTGCAGGAATCTATCCTTATCTAAGCAGTAAACTGGGAAAACGTGGAATTGCATCCATAAGTGCCTTTTCCATCGGCGGATATTATCTGATGTTTGTAGTATGCGGAAGCTTTATCACCTCAGAAGGATTGATATATGTATTGGTGTCAGTAACCTCCTTTATCGTAGGAGCTGCAGTAGCGCTGTTATCCACCTTTTGTAATGTGGAGTTTATAAGGAATATTCAAGGAGAGTATATGGCACGGGTTACCGCATTATTTAATGCCTGCGGTGTGGCAGCGATCCCAGTCGTATCTTTTCTTGTAAGTATACTTGCAGGCTTTACCCCAACTGTAGTATTATTCTTAGTAGCAGGTATTTTAGATATTTTGGTAAGCATTTTCTTATGTAGAAAAAAGCGCTTTGCTGCTATGGAACAGGAAGAAACGGAGGATATTACAAGTGGAGAAGAATTTGCAGATATTACAGCGGGCTAATCTGGTCGATGAAGCCTTTGTGCTTCTTTATTATATTGTCAATAAGGATGACATGGAGGAAGGTTATAAGCGAAATGCGGATTTACATCAACAGAATATCGAGGATTATAATAAGAGGTATCATATCCTCCATTCCATCTATTTGGATGTTAAATCACATTTTGTAGACCGAAGGGAACGAATTGAGTATCTTTTCAAAGCAAGAAATGTAGACTTCATGACCTATTCTTCATTATCCATCCTCTGGAATTTTCATGATTATAATAAGGAGCTGGTATCCTTTGACGAGGCCTTTGGATCCATGGAGGAGGAGAAAAAGGTGAAAAGCTATGCGGCTTTGATTGACTCAGAGGAATATATTAATACTCCCAAGGATCAGCTGAATAATCTCGCGGATCTTATCAAATTCATTGAGGGCTCCTCCTTCGAAAGCGAAGTAAAATGGGAGATTCTTAAAATCTATAATCATCAAGAGGTCTTTTATAATGAGGTTCATGATCTATTAAGAGAGACCATTGATTTGATGGTCAGCAGACATCAGGACTCAATCCTACAGCTGGAGAACGCTTTTTATGAATATTGGAGTAATGTTCAGAGCAAAAAGGATATTATAGAGATTATTAAGGAAAAGCTAAGCATCACTTGGGAAAGCCGTCCCGTTGGTACAATACTTCAGCCACATTTATTCCAGCCCTTCAGCGTAGCCTTATCCATGGATGCGGAGGATCTCTCCAAGCCGGATGTGCTCCGAATCGGAATCATGATGAATGAAGAATTCATCCTAACCGGCAAGGGGGTTAGGAATGAGGATATTGTAAATATCGGAAAGCTCTTTAGTGATAAAAGTAAGGTAGATATCCTGGAAATCGTAGGTAAAAGATCTTGTTACGGAAAGGAATTAGCCAACGAGCTACAGCTGTCAACGGCAACCATTTCCTATCATGTGAATTCTTTATTAAAGGAAGGCTTGTTAAAGGCGGAGGTTAATGCAAACAAGGTTTATTATAGCCTAAATCGGGAAACTCTAGCTACCTATCTGGAGGATGTGAAGAGATACTTCTTGCTGTAGTGGGATAAATCCTCGTGAGTACTCTGAATTTCATTTGCGAGAAGATAGATTGAACCATGATAAATATAATATAAACCATTGGATGTCCGTAGATTTTTTAGTAAACTACATGCAGGAAAATCAGTTGATAGGAGAGGCATATGAAGGAGAATAATTTTAAAATTAAATATTCGTCGGATGCGAATCAAATCACCCGTGAGTACTTCGATTCGCTGATGATTGAGATGCGCCATATCGATGCGGTAATTCCATCCACTTCCTTTGAATTATACGGTGAAACCTTTTCCACTCCCGTAATGACAGCGGCCTTATCCCATCTAAACAATTGTCATCCGGGTGGTATGGCTGAAATGGCCAAGGGTGCAGCCGCAGCGAATGCTGTGATGTGGGCCGGAATGGGAGAGGAGTCGGAGCTGGAGGCGATCACTGCGACAGGAGCACGAGCCATTAAGATAATCAAACCTCATTCGGATAACCGAAGTATTTATGGAAAGATCGAGCATGCTGAGCAGTGCGGGTGTCTTGCGGTAGGTATGGATATTGATCATGCCTTCAATAGCAGGGGTCAATATGATACGGTTCTAGGACTACCTATGACGGGAAAGACACTGGATGAGATAAAGGATTTCGTTAAGTCTACTAAGCTTCCGTTCATAATCAAAGGGGTATTGAGTGAACGGGATACGGATAAATGCCTTGAAGCTGGGGTAAGAGGCATCGTGGTTTCACATCATCATGGAATTCAAAGCTATGCAATACCACCGCTTCTGATATTGCCGAGAATTGTCAAGCTTATAAATAACAGTATCCCCATCTTCGTGGATTGTGGTATATCAAACGGAATGGATGTCTTTAAGGCGTTGGCGCTGGGAGCAAGTGCAGTATCCGTAGGTCGTGAGCTAATGCCTTACCTAAGCACGGCTGGGGCAGCCGGAGTTCAGAATAGAATTCAGGAGATAACAGATGAGTTAGCCGGAGCCATGGCACGGACCTGTTCACCAAAGCTTGGACAGATTGATCCCTCGGTTATCTGGGCCAGATAAGTGGCTACAATCAATGTTATTGTATTTTTATGGGGTCTCCCAGTACGATGCCATCCATAGTAACAACGGAATCGTAGGCAAGTATGGATACTCCCTTTTTCTTTGCAAGGGAGAGTGCCTCTGCTAATTTCGGATCTTGAAGGGAGTTTGGTGTAAAGCACTGAACTCCTTTCATCTGTATTAAGAAGAAGATATAACCGGAGTAACCTTCCTCGACCGCCTTAATCATCTCATAGATATGTTTTGTACCACGTTCTGTAGGGGCATCCGGAAACATTGCAACACCATCGTTTTCCAGGGTTACGCCCTTTACCTCAATAAAGCCCTTTTTCTCTCCTGCTTCAAAATATAAATCAAAGCGGGAGTTGCCATAAACCACCTCTCTGTTTAGCTTAGAGACATTCAAAAGCTCCTTCACCATGTTCTCTTTAATGCTTTCAAAGACTACTGCATTCGGTATCTGAGAATCGATATTGATCAACACATCCCCTTTATAGGCGGCAATCAGTGAATATTTTGTCTTCCGATCTTTATTTGTAGCCTCTTCCAGAATAACTTCAGTTCCTTTTTGTAAGATTTCTCTGCACCGACCCGTATTTTTGACATGAACAATTTCTTCCCTGCCTTCAATAAGAACATGGGCTATAAATCGATTCGGTCTTTGAAGAAAGGTAGCAGTTCTAACATTGGAATATTTCATTTTCAAGTCCTCCCATCCCTCTGTAAGGTTGTTTTATAGTATGATATAAACAAGTTTAGCATAGTACGCAGCAGGATACAATCAAAGTGATAGAGCCAAAAGTAACCATGGAGGAGATGTTTTATAAATAAAATTAAAAAATTTAAAATAAATTGGTTCTACCAGTTGATTTTTGTAAATGGATGTCGTATAATTCAAAAGTTGTGATAATAGCAAACTTACTGAAAGGTAAGGACGCAAAGCTGTGAATCTAAGGTGTTAACTATGATCGTCCAGTTGCCAAAGCAAAAAAAAGCGAACAAAATTCTCTTCTATTGCTGTGGTCAAGAGCGCCACAGTTCTTTTTGTGTGAACATGAAATTCAGTAGTTAATCCCCCCTAAAATACGAATATAGCTTCGACAAAATTCTATGAGACCTCTCATAGTCTATTAGGCTGCGCGTATTTTGGTAATATTCATAGAAATCAATGTGTAAAAGGAATACCATACAAAAGGAAAAGGAGAGGCATCGAAATGAAATTGTCAAATAGAATTGCACTATTTGTAGGAGTACTGGTTTTAATTGTGGCCGGTGGTTTGGGCGCTATCGCCATTGGCTTAGGCTTTAACACGGCTTTTAAGGAGGCGAAAAACGGCTTGGAGGAAACCTCCGTTCAAGGAGCTAATTATATTAACACACGGTTGCAAATGCGTACTGCAGTACTTACTCAGGTGGCAAATCGCATTAGCGAACTGACCTTGGAGGAGCAATTAATTCTCCTGTCAGAGGAAACGAAGGAGTTAGGTTATCTTGATATGGCAGTAGTTAATCTCGATGGTATCGCTACCTATGCCATCGGTGGTGAGGAAGCGGATCTGAGTGAAAGGGAGTATGTTATAAAGGCACTCAGTGGTCAGGCTTGCTTTTCTGATGTACTTGTCAGTAAAGTTACCAACGGAACTGTAATTATGTATGCGGCGCCTATTATGTCCCAAGGGGAGGTTATCGGTGCACTCATCGGCCGAAGAGACGGTGTGGCACTTAAGGAAATCATTCAGAATATGACCTTCGGAGAAGAAGGTAGCGCATTTATTCTTGGAAATGATGGAACCTTTTACGCTCATAATGAGGATGCACTCGTAATGGAGCAGAGAAATGTAATTAAGGAAATGGAGGAAGATGGGGAGTATTCAGACTTCGGTAATAAATTTTATGATTACCGAATTAACAAAGAAGGAAATATTACATATACCTTGCAGGGGGATAGATATGTCGCGTCCCTTCAAATAATACCAAATACAGACTGGATAATGGTGCTTCTGGCACCTCAGAGTCAGGTAACTCGCGCAATTGATATAATGGCATTATTATTAGTGCTCTTCTCAGTTATCTTTATCGCAGCCGGTGCCATAATGGCTTTTGTTTTGGGTAAATCCATATCTAAGCCAATTACAAATGTAGTGGAGCTGTTAAATAATATGTCCCAATATGATATGCGCATTGAAGGAAATGATAAAACGAAGCGATACATCAACCGTGGGGACGAAATCGGAGTTATGGCTAAGGCAACTCTGGTACTCCAGGATAATTTAAGGGGTCTGATAGAAAGCATTGCACAATCTGCAGAGCATATCGCTGCAGCCTCCGAGGAGCTGACAGCCACCACTCAGCAGGCAGCAGAAAGTGCGAATGAGGTGGCCGTAGCAGTGCAGGACATCGCTTTGGGAGCAGCGGATCAGGCGAGTGATACGGAAAAAGGAGCCGGCGAGATAGAGCATCTGGGTACTTTGATTGAACAGGATAAGAGGCTTATTGTAGATCTGAATGGTTTGACAACGGAAGTGGAGCGCCAAAAAAGTGAGGGTCTTGATACCTTAAATACATTGGTAGCAAAGACAGAAATTACGAATAAGACAGCGAGGGAGGTTCGTAATATCATTCTGGGAACCAACGAAAGCGCAATTAAAATCGACAAAGCCAGTCAGATGATTCTTAATATAGCCAGTCAGACAAACCTATTAGCCTTAAATGCAGCAATAGAAGCAGCCAGAGCGGGTGAACAGGGAAAAGGCTTTGCAGTAGTAGCGGATGAGATACGTAAGCTGGCTGAGCAGACGAATCGTTTTGCCAATGAAATTGTGAAGGACATTGAGAATCTGACCGGTAACAGTCAATTTGCTGTGAAGGCCATGGCAGAGGTTGGTGATAATCTGGAGGAGCAGACGAACAGCGTTGATTTCACCAACGCAAAATTCGAAGGGATTGCCGAGGCGATTGAGAAGCTAAAGAAGCTAATAAAGGAATTAAATCAGCAAAGTAAGCTTATGGGTACGAAGAAGGACGAAATCGTTGGTATTATCCAGAATCTGTCCGCAATCTCTGAAGAGAATGCAGCAGGAACACAAGAGGCAACTGCATCAATTGAGGAGCAGACCTCTGCGATGAATGAGATTGCAAACTCTAGTGAAGGGCTATCCGGATTAGCGGAAGAGATGCAGAAATCCATCGCAAGATTTAAGATGTAAAACAAAAGAATACTATAACACAGAGTTTGAATAAGACGAGGGCGATTGGCTTCCCATCATTAACGGAGTAAAAGGGGAGTTGATCGTGCTCGTTTTCTGTTAGAAGGATGGTATCATGGCGATGAACCATTATATGTTCCAACTTGATCTTGATTGGGGATATCCCGCTGCTCTTTTTGAATATATGCTTCCTACCATAAGGCAATGGCTGCCTGAGCTAACTGAGTGCGAGGAGATTATGGTGGATGGGTTTGATTCGAATTGGTGGATATTTTTACGGAAAGTATAATGGAGAGACATTAGGAAGAGATATCAATTATCTCGTTGTTTCTGTGATAAAGCTCAGAATAGAGTCCACTGTCTGTTGTTGCTGTTCCTCCCTTGTTATGGAAGCAACACCATCGCCCTCCTGTTCACCGTAGTTGCCAAAGTTAGCATGGTTACCCCCCTCGATGATGATTTGAGATTGGGAGGAAGGAAGCTTTGTTTTATCCAGCACCATATCATTGCTTCCGTAGATTGCAACCGTTGGAATATTGGTATCACTGACGGAATAAGCCCCTAGTAGGATGATCCCGGTCAGCTCAGTAGATGCTTTCTCCGCATAGCTGCTTGCCATAGCTCCACCAAGGGAATGCCCTCCGATATACCAGGTATCAATTTCAGGAAAATGAGAATAGACCTTCTTTGCTGCATTTACATCAAAGACAGCAAGATTGAAGGGCATCTCGATGAGAACACAGGTTATTCCTTGTTCAGACAATCGGCTCAACAAGGGAGCATAGGAAGCTGCCTCTACCTTACCGCCCGGATAGAAGATGAAGCCGATTTGACGACTGACAGTGTCCTCAGGATAAAAGACTCGTACATCATCGAGCTCCTGTAGCTGCATTGAATGTTCTGCTGCACTCCGGGCATATTCATCGGCCTTGTAATAATCCGATACATAAAACCAGAAGAAGCCTACGAGGGCTATGAGCAGAAAACTGCTTATCAATACAATTATTATACGATGTCTTTTCTTTTTCATGTCTCTTCATCCTTACTTTAATATATTACGGGTCGGAGTAACAGCTCTATGAAACCCCAATCCTCTCCCGAACCATGAGCACCTTCAACATATTATGAACGATAATCGAAAGGTTGATCCGATTTTGGTAAATAACTCAGTAGTCAGAGCTCCAAATCGTGTGATAAGGGGATTGGGGTCTTTGAATCATAGAACAAATTGTACAACAGCTTTAGGTATAAGTCAATTATTCACGAAGGACATGCTACTTCCACTTGTACAGGAAGGAGCTCAACCGGCTTAAATTGTAAATTTATGAACCGCCTGAGTTAGGTGCTCCGCGTTAGCTCCCAGCATTGTAACCGATTCATTTAAAGCACTTACGGAGGTTAGCTGATCACTGGATACCTGATTAACGTGATTGGAGGATGCGGCAATTTCCTCCAGTACGGCAGAGATGCTTTCGACGGCTTCCAGAGTACTGATTCTTGCTTCATTGATATTATCGACATTCTCTGTGATATAGGCTAAGAATACTACCAGCCTCTCAACACTCTCATGAATGTCCTTATAAGATAGAGTAGTATTTTGTACTGCATTATCCTGTAGAGTAAGAACCTTTTCTGCCTTTTTCGCTATATCTGCTACAACAGCGGTATCCTCCTGAATACTGATAATAATCTTTTTGATTTCATTTACAGAGGATTTGGACATCTCGGCCAAGGTTCTAATCTCATCGGCAACGACAGCAAAGCCCCTACCGTATTCTCCGGCGCGCGCAGCCTCAATCGATGCATTGAGTGATAAGAGATTGGTTTGATTAGCGATATCATTGATAACATTGATGATTTTGTTCACGGAGGAGGATTTTTCAGCCAGCTTCTCAATCTCATGTATAATCTCAGTGGTAATCGCAATGGTGGAGGAGGTCTGCTGGGTGAGTTCATCCGTAGTGGAGGTACCTTCCATTACCCGTTTTTTAGTGTTTTCTGCAATATGGCCTATTTCCTTGGTGTTTTCGCTGACCAGTTCAATCTTCTGTGATAGGCTGTCCATCTGGATAAGGCATTCCTCTGCATTCTGTGCTTGTTGGTTGATGCCCTGCTCGATCTCACTCATGGCATTGGCGATATTCTGGGAGGAATGAAGAAAATGCTCCGAGGTTTTTGATAAATCAATGGAGGACAGTTGAACCTCACTGCTGGATTGCTTTACCTGTAGAATCAGCTCATTAACATTCTTAAAGGTTTCCTGAATCTCCTTCGTTAGGATGCGGAATTCATCCTTTCGTTTCGAGTGAAACTGTACCGTGAAATCACCCTTGGCCGCCAGCTTCAATTTCGAGTTGATATCACCAATGATCCGATCAATCCCCATGGATAATAAAAGAGCAGTTAGAAATGCTAAAAAGCAAGCAATTACAACGATAATAACTGTAATTTCCTTAATGCTGTCAGCCTGTCTGTCAATAGTGGCCTTTGGCATTAATACACAAATCATAGCACCTGTATCGCCAATCTTAGAATATAAAAACAGGTATGGAGCTCCCTTATAATCGATTTCCATGGATCCGTTTGGTGCCTCTGAGGTAGCTGCTTTCTGATAAAAGGCTTCATTGATGAATACCGAATCGGAGGCAGTCCCATCGGAGGAGCTTACTGACGTATTACTTTGACCGTTTTCTCCCTTGTCTTTGGCGCTGGGCAGAATCTCCTTCCCATCGGGAGTAATCACACCTAGAATGCCGGATTGATCAATGGTCAGGTCTGCCAATATTTTGTTAACCGTATCTGCTTTGATGTCGATTATCAGGGCAGAATCAAGTCGTCCAAAGCCTCGAATGATACGCATGGTATAATCGGTGGGTTTGGTTTGAAGCTTACTATCCAGATATTCATCCTCACCATCCCATATGGTCTTCATCGGATTATCCTTCAGATATGCTCCGATCTCTGTTTCGGTTAGACCCGAATAAAAGCCATTGAAGGTTAATTGAGTCGTGGATAGCGAAAAAGCAGAATCTGAAATGATATAAATATTACCGATGAATTCGTCCGTTGTTTTTCTGGAGGAGATGGACTTGGAATAGGTGGATTTCGTATTACTTAATTCCATAAGATCTCCGGTGTTGGAGAGATACCTGGTAAGAGCAGTATCACTTACATATTGATTACTGGCGGCCATCACGTTTTGAAAACCAAAGCGCATGTATTCAGCGGCCATATTAATGGAATCTGCGGTGGATACTTCATAATTATTCTTTATTCCTGTGGATGCCCTTTGAAAGGATGCCAGACCAAGAATAATGATGCATGCAATCGGAATGAAAAAAGAAGCGATTAATCGAAAGCGTAAGGAAGAGAAGAATCTCACCTTCTCCATATTATTTATTGGCCCCTTCTTCCGATTTGACAACCTACTTTTTACCCTTTGAAGACTTGAAACCATAATTTTGTTCTTCCCCATAGTCTTTACTGATTCTGATGTAGCTTTTAATTTAAACCCCATATGATCAGCCCTTCTCCTTATCTTAAGTACTTTGTTTTTATTCCCATTCAAAGCTTTTTGCAAATCATCTAAATTATACCATTTTACATTTGCTCCCTTCCATGAACAAATCATGTAAATTATGTGTAAACAATGCAAAGTTTTACAATTCTTTTCCTTGAAATCTGTGTACGGAATATATGGCATATGTATTGCCATTACTACTGGTTTGGTTATGGGAAGTGTAAAAGTGTAAATATTGACAAATTATATTACGAGGAGATATTATATGAGTAACAACAGCAAAAAAAGAAGGCTTTATCCAGATTAATATAGCAGTAGAGGATATCAATAAGGCTTCCAGAAGGTGGGCGGACTTACTTGGAATACAGTGCCCTGAGATCCGGACAACACATCTTGAGGTATCATATAGGAGCGATTAGTACAAATTCAAAGCAAATATATTCTGGAATCATTGATGCATTTTTGACATCGATAAGGAACCGGATAGAGCCACCGATAACAGGTATCGATGGTAGAAATACACTCGCTTGTCTGGAGGCGGCTTGGAGATCTTCCGAGAATGGTACCTGGCAACAAGTTGATCTGATATAACAGATGTTTTAATTTCTCATTTGTTAAAACTGAAGGCCTGTTTCATTGGTATCTATTCTTTTATTTAAATAAGTTTATATATGGAGGATTAAGAAGATGCGTTTTGGAGGAGTGATATTTAGAAAATGGACATCACCTGATGAATGGGCTCAAGCAGCAGTTGACGCAGGTTATTCAGCGGTATATTTTCCGGTGGATCATACAGCGGAGCTTTCTGTTATTGATGGTTATGTTAGGGCTGCAAAGGAGCGGGATTTAATCATATGTGAGATAGGGGTCTGGAATAACCTGATGACAAGGGATCCCGATAAGAGAGAAGAGAATATAATGCGTGCCATAAGACAGCTAGAGCTGGCGGATTACGTAAAAGCTAACTGCTGTGTGAACATCGCTGGATCCTATAGTGAGCAATGGGATGGCCCTCATAAGGATAATCTGACGGAGAAGGCCTTTGAAGAAATCGTGTTAACCACACAGAAAGTAATCGATGCAGTAAATCCGAGGAACACCTATTATTCTCTTGAACCAATGCCCTGGATGTATCCTGATTCAGCCGATTCCTATGTTCGGCTAATTAATAGTATTAATCGTAAGGGCTTTGCGGCGCACCTGGATCCTGTGAATATTATCAGCAGTCCGCAGCTATATTATCGTAACGGAGAAGTGATTAGGGAATGGTTTGATAAGCTTGGAAGCAGTATTGTCAGCTGCCATGCAAAGGATATCATCTTGAGTGGAAAGCTGACTGTGCATCTGGATGAATGCCGTCCAGGTTTAGGTGAGCTGGACTATGTAACATACCTTCAATGTATGTCTAAGCTCGATGACAGAGTCTGCTTAATGCTGGAGCATATGACGGAAGAGGTAGAATATATTGAAGCTACAAAATATATAAAAGGTATCGCAAAACAACATGGAATAAGAATCAAGCAATGGAATGTTCTCTGTTGAATTCTTCATCTACATTGTTTAAGTATTACCCAGATAATATGAAGAATAGTTTCGTTGTCAAAAAAAGCTTATTGGGATATAATGCTAGGTAGAAGCTTCATTGACTCAACGACACCGGAACGATATAATTAGGAGGGGTTACAGCAATGGATGAGGAATTTAGAAAACCATATGAGTACCATGAAGAAAAAAGAGGGTTTATACTGGTGTTCATTCTGAGCCTTATCACCTTCGACATCATTCAGACGCTTTCTCTATCCGTACAGGTGAATGATGCCCTGAAAAATGCAGCTATAATACGAAGCATCTTTTTGGTTCTAAGTACAATGTTTTTGATTTTTACATTTTATGTTGCAATTAATTGTTACCGTTTAAAGAAAAATCTAGTTAAAATGTCGAAGCTTTATTTGATGATACGTACTGTTATTTCCGCCGGTTATGTGGTCATTATTTATGTAAATCGAAGCACCAATCAATATTTAGTTGGGGATGGGCAGCAGCAATACAGGACAGTGAAGCAGATGATTGTCGGAGAGTTAATCATTCCCCTAGCTTATGTGTTTGCATTCAGCATAATCTGGTATTTATATTTTACATTATCAAAAAGATGTAAAAGGCTTGTAGAGGTGGACAAATAGGGTTAATCTACTGTGAAATAAACGGGTAACCTATTTGGCTCCTTGTCTGGCAAGAATATAAAATGAAGTGAATTGCATCACCGGATCGATCATCCGGCCATGCAATTCACTTCATTTTTATGAGTTAAGAACTTAAGAGGTGTATTTTCCGGAGGGGTAAGATATCGCAAAGAACTAGATATTCATTGCTTCCTTCACTTCCCTAAAGCATTTTACAATATAATCGATATCCTTTGTTGTATGATCAGCGGATACCTGTGTTCTGATGCGAGCCTTTCCCTTAGGAACGACGGGATAGGAGAAGGCAACCACGTAGACTCCTTTCTCCATCATTCGTCTTGCCATTTCTACGGCAGTTTTTTCATCATATAACATAATCGGTACGATGGGATGCACACCTCTTACGATATCAAAGCCGGCCTCTGTTAAGAGACGTCGATAATAATCAGTGTTAGCCTCCAGACGATCACGAAGTGAGGTGTCATCTTCCAGCATGGAGAATACCTCCAGGCTTGCGCTCACGATAGAAGGAGCTAAGGTGTTAGAGAAGAGATAGGGACGGCTTCTTTGGCGAAGAAGATCGATTATTTCTTTTCTTCCGCTAGTATACCCGCCGGAGGCGCCACCCAATGCTTTTCCAAGTGTACCGGTAATGATGTCAACTCGTCCGGTAACCTCGCAATACTCCACACTACCACGTCCAGTCCTTCCGACGAAGCCTACCGCATGACTGTCATCCACCATGACCAGGGCCTGAAATTCATCTGCGAGATCGCATATGCTCTTTAAATCAGCAATAATTCCATCCATGGAGAATACGCCGTCCGTAGCGATCAGCTTAATTCTTGCACCTGCCGCATCCGCTTCCTTAAGCTTAAGACGCAGATCATCCATATCGTTATTCTTATAACGGTATCTTTTTGCTTTGCATAGACGAACTCCATCAATAATGCTTGCATGATTCAGTTCATCACTGATTACTGCATCCGCTTCGGTTAGAAGCGTCTCAAATAAACCTCCGTTTGCATCAAAGCAAGAGGAGTACAATATGGTATCCTCCGTACCTAGAAAATGACTGATACTTTGCTCTAATTTCTTATGGATATCCTGTGTTCCGCAGATAAAACGAACAGAGGATAAGCCATAACCTTTCTCATCATAGGAGCGCTTGGCAGCTTCTATGATGCGAGGATGATTGGCAAGACCCAGATAGTTATTGGCACACATATTAATAACGCTTCTCCCGTCGTCCAGGGTGACCTTGGAACCCTGAGCGGAGGTAATTGGGCTTTCTCCCTTGAATAGACCCGCATCCGCAATTGCCTGTAGCTCATTCTTATAAATTCTTCGGATTTCTTCCTTTTGTATCATAGCATCAATCCAATCCTTTCTACAGAGTAGTATTCCATCCTCCGGCTAATCATTAATCTTACTCCAGTCTAAGATTACTTTTCCGGAGTAGCCGGACCTCATGACTTCAAAGCCCTTCTCATAATCCTTGATATCAAAGCGATGTGTGATTACCTCATCAATGGATAATCCGCTTTGCAGCATGGTTGACATCTTATACCAGGTCTCATACATCTCTCGACCATAAATGCCCTTGATGGTGAGGCCATTAAAGATAACCTTATTCCAGTCAATCATTGTTCCTGCTTTTTGTAATCCCAGGAGTGCGATCTTTCCACCGTGCTTCATATTATTAATCATATCGTTAAAGCCGGAGGGACTACCGGACATCTCTAAGCCAACATCGAAGCCCTCTCTCATACCAAGGGTCTTCATTACGTCGCTAACCTTTTCCTTGGCAACATTAATAATACAATTAGCACCCAGCTTTTTGGCTAGCTCCAAGCGATATTCATTGACATCGGTGACTACCACATGTCTTGCACCGACATGACGACAGACTGCCGCAGCCATTGCACCAATCGGCCCGGCTCCGGTAATCAGCACATCTTCCCCGACCATGTCAAAGGAGAGGGCCGTATGAACCGCGTTGCCAAGAGGATCAAAGCAGGAGAAAAGCTCTTCCCGGATGGATGGATCGCAGCGCCACACATTTGTGCTTGGGATGACGAGATATTCTGCAAATGCTCCGTTTCGATTTACACCTACCCCCTGAGTGTCCTTGCAAAGATGACGATGACCTGCTAAGCAATTTCTACATTTGCCACATACAATATGACCCTCACCGGAGACAAGCTCGCCGATCTCATAGCCTTCTACATTCTCCCCGACTTCGACAATCTCTCCAACGAATTCATGTCCGATGGTCATTGGAACAGGAATCGTTTGTTGGGACCATTCGTCCCAGTTATAAATGTGTACATCCGTACCACAAATAGACGTCATATGAATCTTAATTTTTACCTCGTTTTTACCGGTTACCGGTATAGGTACACGCTTCATCCATAGGCCGGGCTCCGCTTTTTCCTTCACAAGAGCCCACATCATATTGACTGCCCTTTCCTCCATATATTGTCTCCTTTACACAAATATTATCGATTCAACCATTGGTTATGTATCTGTAGTTATTCATTTTGTTACTATAATCATAAAGCAAAAGGGTATTTTTTGCAACAAAAATTCTTTGTCTGGCGAACATAACTTATAATGTGTCTTTGTATAGAGGACATGTGTATTGTGATAACAGTATAATGATCCATAGCCTATAATTATTGAGGAAACAGGGTTAGGTATATGACCAGTTAGTTTTCAAAAACGACCAGTTACTGTATAATAGTTTTAATTCCTTTCTATTTGAACTATATTATGATCAGGTGGTAATGAGATGAAAATCAAACTTATAATTGATAAGAAATACACAGAGGCAGAAATCCATATCTGCAATCATGAGAAGAATAGCGAAACGGAAAAGCTGGCTCAGATTGTGGCCCAGGCAGTTAGTACGACCATTACCGGATACACGGAGAATGGGGTGGAGGTGTTAGCCTGTGAATCCATCATTCGAATTTATACTGAGAATCAGAAGATATATGCAGCAACTACCAATGGAATCTATCGCTTACATCAACGTTTGTTTGAGCTGGAGGAGCTATTGGATAAGCGACGGTTTATTAGAATATCGAACTCGGAGATCGTTAATCTGCGCAAAATAAAACGACTGGATACCAGCATCACAGGGACCATTCTAATGTACCTACAGGGTGATATTCAAACCTTTGTATCACGTCGTTATGTATCGAAGATTAAGAAAGTATTGGGGAGTTGAGGTGATGAAAATGATAAAGAGAGCGCTGATTAGAGGAATAAGAAGCTTTATCTGTGCGACTGCAATCAATGTGATATTGGCAATTATTATAATGGCTTTTGCGAATGATCCGAATTTTGTTCCGTTGGTCCCGGATTATGCTGCTCGCTTTACTTCGGTATATATGGCACTTCTGGTGCAATTTGTCCTAATCGGCTTGACCAGTGCAGCCTTTGGAGCCGGTTCTGTTATTCTGGAGATAGAACGTTGGAGCCTACTAAAGCAGAGTATTATATATTTTATTGTAACAATGTTATTCTGGTTACCGGTAAGTATATACTGTTGGAGGATTGATAAGTATCCCACGGCTTTTATCAGCATTATCTGCAGCTATGTGGTTTCCTATATCATAACTTGGTTTCTGCAATTATCACTGTGTAAAAAATCTGTGGCAAAGATTAATCAAAGGCTCAATCAAATGAATGAAAATGGATTGGAATAACTGATCCGGTGAGGAGATGAACGATGTCAAATGCAATTGTAATTGAGAATCTGAGAAAGGAATACGGAAGTAAGGTGGCCGTAAATAACATTTCTCTTACGATTGAAACGGGAAAAATATTCTCTCTCTTAGGTGTGAACGGTGCGGGTAAGACAACAACCATCCGTGTTCTTACAGGCCTATCCAGGCCAACGGAGGGAGAGGTTCTTATTATCGATAAGAGTATTAAGGATGAATGGAAGGAGATTAAGAGAATAAGCAATCTATCTCCGCAGGAAACAGCCATTGCTCCGAATCTTACAGTGAAGGAAAACTTGGAGTTTATTGCAGAAATCTATGGCTTTAAAAGGAGCAGAGCGAGGGAAAAGACAAGGCAGGTTATGGAAGAGTTTTCGCTGCAGGAAGTGGAGAACAGTAAAGCGAAAACCCTATCCGGAGGGTGGCAGAGAAGACTTAGTATCGCAATGGCTTTGGTCACAGAGCCCAAGCTGCTCTTCCTGGACGAACCCACCCTAGGGCTTGATGTTCTTGCGAGGAGGGAGCTTTGGAGAATTATCGAGAAGCTGAAGGGTAGGATTACCATAGTATTAACTACTCATTACATGGAAGAAGCAGAGAGTCTGTCCGATGCAATCGCCATCATGGTGAATGGTAATATTATAGCGCAGGGATCGGTTGAAGAATTAAAGAACATGACCGGGAAGAAGAATCTGGAGGAAGCTTTTATTGCTCTGGCAGAGGAAGCTGGTGGGAGGTAATGATGAGAAGTATCATTTTTTGTAGAAGAACAATTAAGGAATTATTAAGGGATCCCCTTAGCTATATATTTTGTCTGGGCTTTCCTCTTGTTATGCTGGTCATCATGACAATTGTTGATCGCAGTATCCCCAAGGAAGTAGGAATGGAGCTGTTTCATATACAGTCACTGGCGCCGGGTATCGCTTTGTTTGGTCTGACCTTTGTAATGTTGTTTACCTGCTTACAGGCGTCAAAGGATCGCTCAAGCGCATTTCTAACAAGATTATATGCATCGCCCATGAATGCAGTGGACTTTATAGGAGGATATACCATGCCCCTATTGATGATTGCATTCCTTCAGATTGTGATTGCTTTTGTTGCTTCAATCATCATCGGAAGAATCACCGGCTATGAGTTTCAGCTTGGGAATATTCTTCTATGTATTCTCGTATTACTTCCATCCGCGGTCATGTTTATAGCCTTCGGATTGTTCTTTGGAACACTGTTGAATGATAAGGCAGCCCCCGGAATATGTTCGATTATCATTACAGCGGCCAGCCTCCTTGGTGGTGTATGGATGGATGTGGATGCCATCGGTGGTACCTTTATGAAGGTGTGCCATGTACTGCCCTTTTATCACGGAGCAAGTGCTGCTCGTATGGCGTTACAGGGTAATTATGATAAGCTTGGCAAATCCTTGGTGATTATCTTGGTCTACGCCTTAGTAATCTATCTACTTTCTGCATTATTATTTCAAAGAAAAATGCAGAGTGATCTAAAATAAAAAAGTGCATAATGCAAAGCCCGCTGTACTCATAGTGGGCTTTTTGCTCATAATATAAAAGTCTTTGTTCCTCCCTATGATTATTTGGAACGGAATGCCCACCGACTTCGTCAATTATATGAAGTGGAAGTATTTGCTATACTGCATTAGGAGGTGTGATAATGTCAAACAACAGGAGAGTGTTCGGGAAAATCCGCTACAATAGATTAGTGAAAGGAATTAGTCTGTTTTTTTTGGTGATTACCATAACAATGGTTATGATCGCTTGTAGTGGTAAATCCAAAGAAGGTAACCCGGACAATGATAAACTAGTGGATGAGGAATCAGGAGAATTGCTTTCACCAACAATCGATCCGACACCGATCCCGGAGTCGCCCATCAATCAACAAGAGAACAATGTCCCGGGGGAGCCGAGTACTGAGCTCCCGGATAAGTCAGGCTCTACGAAAGAGTCTAAACCCACGGAGGAGCCGGTTTTAACCAAAAAGCCTACAGCTACGAACATTCCAGTGAAAGAGACAGAACAGGAAGCGGCCTTTGATGTTATTCCTTCCAATCAGGTGATACACAGTACAACGGCATTTACACATAAGAATTATCTATTCTATAAGACCGGTAAGCTGACTAAGACCACATTAGCGGTAATGGATCAACAGACCTCCAAAGTGAAGGAGCTTGTTACCCTCGAGGATTCTAATTTTAATAACGGCGAATTCTTTCTTCTGGGAAATCATATTTATTATCATGAAAATGGTGATATCTACCGTATAGGAGTGGATGGTAAGAATAAAACCAGATTATATAAAGGAACAGCAACTATATTGGGAATTCATGAGGAGGATATTATAGCACTGGATCGCAAGACCAGAGAGCTGATTCGGATCAATCAGAAGGGGGATAAGAAAACACTGGCGAAGCTAATGTCCATTGATCCTCTTGAGGCTGTTATGGTTAAGGACGGTATTTATTACATCAGTAAGAGCTCCAATAATACCCTTAACGGAAATGACCCCATGGATCGATTGTATTATATTGACCTGGAGGGAAAGAAAAAAACCGAGATTACTTTTGGATGGGACATTTTTGATTTGAAGTCCTATGAGGAGGAGGTCTACTTTCTATCAATTACTAAGGAGCCGGAGGTAATGAAGGTAAATAAAATCGTAGATGGTACGGTAATAGAGCTTCATAGCTTAGGAAGGGAAGAATTGAAGCAACTGGGAAGCGATTGGTTTGAGGCAAATACCTTTACCTTGCTTGGAGTTAATGCAACCAACCTATTCTATGGAATTGACTTTAATAATGGCAAGGAGATGAATATATACTCCGTAGGAACTAGTGGAGAGAATCATGCACTATTTCTCAATGCGCTGGATTTGGAGGGAATTAACCAAGCAGCTTATTTTACAAGAGGAGAGATTGATGGTGATTACCTGAAAATCATCTTTGACTGCGATGAAGCGCCGCTGGAGATATTTCTGATTAACCTTAAGGACCAATCCAGTATTAAGCTCCGGGGAGATTACTATATCCCCTCCAGCATTGATGTGGAAGGAGAGTACGTATATTACTGCAAATCCAAGGAAGCGGATCGCTATGGAGAGATGCGGGAATCCTATGAGTATGGCAGAAGTATGCTTTCGGAGCTTCAGTAATACATAATCGAGTACGAATTAATACCATTGAATCTAATTAGGGCTGTTGCACAAGGTATAATCTTAATGAAGGAAAGGATTTCCTTCTACTTGAAATTGTATTTTGCAACAGCCCCTTTGGTTTCTTGTTGATAAATAGGCCGAACAATGCTACAATTTTCGATATGGAAAAATTGGGAAGAGAGGAGAAGGTTCAAATGCGGAAAAAAGCCTTAGCCATTTGGATAGGTACTGCTTTGTTACTTGCTTTCACGGCCAGCTCCTGCAATAAGGGATATCCAACAACAGCGGATCCGATCAAACGGGAAACGGTACTAAGCAACGATAATACCAGTGAGGAACGAAATCGTCTTCTAACAGAGGATATTCAATATTTCAAGGAGGAGCTTCCGAAACGGCACAAGAATTTGTTCAGCAAGATCAGCAAGGAGGAGTTTGATGACCAAACAGAACAATTGCTAAAGCAGGTGGATCAGCTTGGAAATAAGCAGGTTTTTGTAGAGCTGAATAAGATTGTCGCAGCGGTTGGGGATGCTCATACCTCTATCAATTATTGGGATGGCTACAGCTTTCCCCTACAATTCTGGTGTTCAGAGGACAACATCTATGTCGTAAATGCAGACATCGGATTAAAGGAGATGATGTATTCTCGCGTGCTTAAGGTGGACGGCGTTCCCATTGATGAGGTGCTGGACCAACTGACAACATTGATATCCTACGAAAATGAAAGCTGGTTATTAGCAATGCTACCTAATTATCTTAGATTACCGGTCTATCTGAATGGTTTGGGGATTATTCCGAAGGAGACTGAGGCGGTTTTCACAGTGGAAAAGTCCGGTGAAATACAGGATTTTAGGGTATCGGCCCTGAAGTACGGTGAGACTGGTGATTATGTCAAGGATAAGGCGGAGGATATCCTTCTTGGAAGCTTTGAAAAATATTATGCCTATGAGTATCTGCCCGATCATAAGAGTCTCTATTTCCGGTACAATGTATGTGCAGATATGGAGGATGAGAGCTTTGCTGATTTTAACAATGATATGATGAATCAGCTTGAGCAATTGGCGGTGGATAAAATCATCGTTGATCTTAGGAGTAATACCGGAGGTAATTCCGAGATATTGAATCCCTTCACAAAACGACTCCGAGACTATTATATGAAAAATTCTGATGTTAAGATATATATTCTGGTAGGGCGCCATACCATCTCTTCCGGTATGTTTGCCATCTATCGAATTAAAGAGGCAGTTCCTGAAGCCATATCCGTGGGAGAACCTACCGGAGGTGCATTGGATTGCTATGGTGATGTCAGGGAGATGAAGCTGCCTAACTCGCAGCTCCCGGTGGGTTATAGCACCAAATATTTTGAATTTACTAAGATGTTCACCTATAAAAATGATGGGATCGGTACATTTCTACCGGATGTTATACTTCAACCCACCATAGAAGATTATGAAAAGGGAGAGGATGTTGTCCTGACCTTTGTATTAAAGGAATAGAGCTATACGGTACTCGTAAGACAGAACAGTAGATCGCTTAAAAAAGAAGTTATAGGGTCAAGCAAGTAAAGCATAGTGATAGATGAGGAAGGGATTATCCCGTAATCACCTGTAACTATGCTTTTCCACTTTTTAAACAGCTTCTAGCAAATCGCTTATTCGCTTAAATATGTTAGGAAGGTCCGCTATTCCTTATAAAGAATCACCGGTGTTCCCTCCTCAATGTTCTCAAATACGGTTTTTGCCAGATATAAGGGGGCATTGACGCAGCCATGGGTGCCATTTCTTAGATAGATCTCTCCTCCGAAGCGGCTTCTCCAGGAGGCGTCATGAAGGCCGATATTACCAAAGAAGGGCATCCAGTAGGTGACCTTTGCTTCGTAATTCGGTCCGGTTAAGGTTGCGCCCCTTTGCTTGTAGTTAATCATATAAGCACCAAGGACAGTCGCATTGCCTCGGTTGGGGTTTCCGGTGACGATAGAACCCTGGACGATTAGCTTGCCATCCTTATAGAACCAGAGATGCTGCTTTGAGATATTAATTTCAATATAGGTATTCCCGATTTCATTCCCTTCTCTGGAGACAGCTCTTTGCTTGTAGATCGGTTCTCTTACCAGACGATCCGCATTTTTGATATTGTTGATTAAGGCTTCTGTCTCTGCTTCTCGGTCAATTCTCCAACCATAAAGTCCTCCTTGTATCTCCACCTTCTTACCGGTGGTCGATTGAAACTCTCTTATAATGCCTACGGTATCATATTTCTTGCTTAATGCCTTTATATACTTAGCAATCTCTTCTCTGTCGATCACTACCTCTAAATTCTCATCGACACTAAGCCATCGGTGAAATGTTGCTCCTTCCAGTAGTTCTGTAACACTTCCGAAACGATAGGTTATTTTTGTTGAAACATATTGATCCAATTGCTTTTTTGTACTTAGGGTTTTGATGGATTCATAAGTGTATTTTGGGTTCTCATAGCATTTCGTAATATCTAAATCGAGCCTTTTTCTACCCTCAGAGATGTATTTGCTTACGATATTTTCCAAGGAGGCTCTATGAATCTTATTTCCGTAGATTTCTTTGATAATCTCGTAGGAGCCAGCCGTATATTTAAAATCCACATTTTTAGGTTCCACAATCTTTCCCTGAAAGAACTTTAATTCATCCAGCTTTTTGTCTAAAAGTGCGTCGCAATAATCGTAAAGCTCCTCCGTATAAAACTGATTTTTATGAAACAGAGAACTGAACCATAAAAATGGGGCTTGCAGTTGATGCACCTGAGAAACGGAACTACCTTTATTTATTTTCATACCGATATCCTGACTTGTTATGATATCCGTTTCTCCGTTTCTGTCTATCAGCTGCAATTCATAGTTCTGAATATAGTTATTGATTATGTCCGAGGTATTGTTATGGGACTTCAGGGATACATTAACTCCGTTAATGGCGGTTTGAAAGAAGAAATGATTCATAAAATACAAGGAGATCAGTAAATAGAGACCGATGGATGAGGTGGTAAATAGAATTAGATTTCTTTTGATTTTTTTCTTACTTATCATCATAATTTTTATCTGCTTCATATCGATCCACCTTCTGAAAATAATTGATAACCACAGCATTTTATGATTTTTTTATCTGTTTTATAACCAGTTCATCAGGTACCGTCTATAAGAGATTGATCCAAATGCTTTCGGTGTAATAGTTTCAATATTTTATACAAAGTGTTGTTCATAGTTCATGTAGTGTGATATAATATGGAAAAAACATGAAATATGTCAAATAATAAACTTTTATGTATGATAACAGTAGCTGATACGATAAGATTGAGCCAAGTCTACTTTACGAAAGAGGATTAAATGATGAAAGCAGAGAAATTCGTCCCGTTCCGTTTCAAATTATGGATTGTTTTATTTGTTATAGTTTTCTTGATTGCCAGTATTCTTGGATTCTTTCAATATATGAATCTTCAGGCTAATATGGAGAATAACTTTATACAGAGCAGGAAGCTGATACAGGACCGAGTTCTTAATATGATCAATAACGTGGACTACGTCAATTACTTGTTTGAGCAGCCCATTGAAGCGAAGGCGAGGGATATACTGCAAAGAGTGAAGGAAGAGTATGAAGCTACAAACAGTATTAATATGGATCTGGCCTCCTATGTGAAGGATAATAAGGAGTTTAATTTATATATTATCGACCGTAACAATGTGGTGGTTGCTACTACAGCTTCCGAGGATTTTGGGCTGGACTTTACCCAGTGGCCGGATTTTGCCGCCTACCTTGATAAGGTCCGAGCAGGTGGGGTATTTGATACAAACCGCGTCAGTCTGTCATTAGTGGAAGGGAATCTCACAAAATATTGCTATTTGCCATCCTCGGACGGTCAATATATATTTGAGACCGGTTCTGTGATCGATAATCAGTATGGTTATCGGACGAATCTGGAGTTTGATAATTTTGAGAAGCAGATACTAGAGGAAAATAATTTTGTTGACAGTATCATTCTTTATGATTACCAGGGAGTATCCTACAAGAAGGATGAACAAGGTAAAAACATAATCATTGCCGATGAGAACCGCAGCTATTTTGAACAGGCGATTCAATCAATGGCTTCTGTGAAGTATTCCGGTACATATAATAATAGGAACGCATTTTATGAATATATCCCTTATGAAATCATGGGAGCACATGGTGTAAATGAAAGAAATGTAGTTGAAATTATTTTTAATGACCGGGAAGTCAAGAATAGTCTCAATAAAAATGTGGCATTTATTATCATTGCAGAATTATCTGCTGCTACTATTGCTGCCTGGATTGGTTCCTTTATGGCCGGGAGGATTACAAGACCCATGAAGGAATTAACCGAAGGGGTGAAGCTGGTGGCAGAGGGAAATCTGGAATATGAATTCAAATTATATCACAATGATGAGTTCTCCATTCTGGGAAAACAGTTTAATGCTATGCTTTTGGAAATTCGACGGCTGTTGGAGGAACGAACTCGGTATGTAAACGAGCTTCAATTAAAAAATACAGAAATATTCAATCAAAAGGAGGAAATAACCGCGTTATATGAAGAGACCATCGCCCTGAATGAAGAGTTGGAAAGAGTCCTAAAGCAAAATATGGTCAGCTATTTTGAAACGGTCAGAGCACTTGCCAATGCCATTGATGAAAAGGATTCTTACACCGGAGGCCACTGTGAACGGGTTATGTCCTATGCAAGAGTCATTGCGGAGGAGCTTGGCTTATCGGATCAGGAGGTTGATGATCTCAAATTCGGAAGTATTCTTCATGATATCGGGAAAATCGGGATATCGGAATATATATTAAATAAAAGTGAAAAGCTTTCTCCGGTAGAATATGAAGAGATAAAAAAACACCCGGAAAAGGGAGAACATATACTTAGGGATTTGAATTTTTTACATAATTGTCGTAGAATTATAAATGAGCACCATGAACGAGTGGATGGATTGGGATATCCGAATGGGCTTACCGGGGATGAGATCTATTTTCTGGCGAAAATTGTATGTGTGGTAGATGCTTATGATGCGATGACCAGTAGCAGACCATACCGAAAGAATGCAATGACCAGAGAACAGGCAATGGCGGAGCTGATTCAAAATAAGGGAACTCAATTCGATGGCAGAGTGGTAGATGCCTTCATTCGGTGCTTGAACAAGGAGGCAAAAAGCAAGGCAAAATAAAGTTTAGAGTAATTTCAGTGGTAAATCGAAGGAGAAGCTTATGAAAATGCAAAGGGTAGTATTCAGTGCAATTGCAATCGTGCTTATATTAATGAGTTCCTGTAAAAAGGAGGAGACTACACTCGATCCGGACAATCCGATTACAATTTCTGTCTGGCATTACTATAACGGCACGGTCAAGAACCGATTTGATTCACTGGTTAACCAATTTAACGAAACAGTCGGTATGAATCATGGAGTTGTAGTGGATGCCCAGAGCTATGGTGATGTTAATGAACTGGCGGATGCAGTTAATAATTCGGCAAACAACCGAATTGGAGCTCAACCAATGCCAGATATATTTGCAGCTTATCCGGATAATGCATACCGCGTCAGTAAATCTGCAGAGCTTGTGTCGCTGGAGGATTATTTTTCTGAGAAGGAATTAGCAGAGCTGAGACAGGATTTTCTTCAGGAGGGCATTTTCGGTGAGGATGGAAAGTTGAAGATACTTCCCATCGCCAAATCGACAGAGAATTTATATCTGAATAAGACGTACTGGGATGAATTCGCCGAGGAAACCGGAGCAGATATCAGTGAATTATCTACCTGGGAGGGGATTGGAAGGATTGCGAAGCTTTATTATGAGCATACCGGAAAAGCCTTTTTCTGTATTGATGCTAATGCTAATTTTATGCTGCTGGCAGCAATGCAGCTGGGAGAAGAAATCTATACCTATGAGGATCATTTGGCTGAAATAAATCTTAAGGAAGAGGTAGCCTATAAAATATGGGAGTGTTATTATGAGCCCTATGTAAGGGGATATTTCGCTAAAAACGGGCGTTTCAGCTCCGATGATGCAAAAACAGGTAAGGTGGTGGCATATACGGGTTCTACGGCAGGAGCCTCCTACTTTCCAACGGAAATAAC
>JAEYXC010000128.1 GCA_023428655.1 Bacillota bacterium
AGGTATGGAATGAGCCCAACCTCAATGTCTTCTGGAAGGATGCAGATATGGCAGAGTATTTTAAGCTATATGAGGTTTCTGCCAAAGCAGTAAAAGAAGCTGACCCAAGACTTCGTGTCGGCGGCCCTGCCATCTGTGGCGTGGATGATGAGCGATGGTTGAAGGAGTTCCTTTCCCATTGTCAAAAAAATAAGCTGCCTCTGGACTTTGTTACCAGACATGCTTATGCTACAGAAATGCCGGACCACGTTGGACATTATGCTTATCAGAAGCTTCGAACCCCTAAGGTATTCCTAGATGAGCTTAAGGTAAGCCGCCAAATTATTGATAGTTTTTCGGAATATGAAGGTATGGAGATGCATATCACAGAATTTAACACCTCCTATACACCCTTAAATCCAATCCATGACACCAACTTAAATGCTGCCTATATAGCCAGACTACTGAGTGAAATGGGTGATACCAGTGCCTCTTATTCCTATTGGACCTTCGGAGATATCTTCGAGGAAGCAGGGGTAGCCTTCACACCCTTCTCCGGTTGCTTTGGGCTTGTGGCCAACGGTATGATCCGTAAGCCGACCTACTGGGCATTTTCCTTCTATAATAGACTGAGTAATAATGCAATCTCCAGAGAGGAGAATTACATCCTGACCAGAGAAAAGGATGGAACACTCCAGGGCATTCTTTGGAATCCGGTGGAGGAGGCCAGCGAAGCAGACGATCTGACCATCAAGCTTGAGCTACCTGTGGACAAAGGCGAATATGTGCTGATCACAGAGCTGGTGGACGAGACAACCTGTAATCCGCTGAAGACCTGGATGAATCTCGGTTCTCCTGCCAATCTCTCCAAGGAACAGCTGGAGCTCTTAAGACGATCTGATCAGCCACAGCTTCGTACGGAGAAGAAGCACCTCGATCAGCCGGGCTTAACACTTTCCTTTACACTGAGCCGGAATGCACTTCTTTCCTTCAAGCTTCAACCGATTAACTCCAGACTTGATCGCGGATTTTTACCGGGGCGCGTACCCGGGGCTATGTAACTCGACTTCAAAGGTTAGTCTATCAACATAAAATAAATTAAGAAGGGACTATTGCATAAGGCATGGTAAAAATGAAGGAACGAACTACATGCATCCCTCACACACAGGTTGACGGACATCTTATTGTTTTGTATGCCATTATCATACATAAATGTTTGCTATTGTCATACAAATTCAACAATCTGTCCGTCAAACAGTGTATTATGGGATGCAAGTTGTCCTTTCCTTCATCTTGAACTTGTGTTTTGCAATAACCCCTTCTTTCATTGAATATCCATGTTAGAACATCTTTCGAAGCTTTCTCTCCTTTTAGTAAGAAGAGTAATTGTTACTTTCGTTCCCTAGCTTCCTTATTAACTCCTCAATGGACATAGAACCAATATCTCCTTCTTCTCTTCCTCTTACTGCTATCTTATTGTCCGCTTGCTCATTCTTGCCGATGATTACCATATATGGCACCTTATCCAACTGCGCTTCTCTTATTTTATATCCTAGCTTTTCATCCCGTGTATCAAGCTCACATCTTACCTTTGCAGACTTCAACCGATGGGATACCAATGATGCATAGGGTAGAAAGGCACTGGAAATCGGCAGGATTTTAACCTGCACCGGTGCAAGCCAAACCGGGAACCTCCCTGCGTAATGCTCGATAAGGATTCCAATAAACCGTTCCACAGAACCAAATACGACACGGTGTAGCATAACCGGTCGCTGCTTTTCTCCATTCGCTCCAATGAATTCTGCCTGAAATCTCTGTGGCAGCTGAAAATCAAGCTGTATAGTACCGCATTGCCATGTTCTTCCCAAGGAATCCTTCAAATGAAAATCAATTTTTGGACCGTAAAATGCTCCATCCCCTTCATTGATCCCATAGGATAGCTTTAGCTCTTCAAGTGCCAGCTTTAATGCTTCCGTAGCGTCCTTCCAATCCTCATCACTTCCGATACTTATTTCCGGCCTTGTAGATAATTCAACATGATATTCAAAGCCAAATCTACGGTACATCTCATCAATTAGTCGTACTACTCCTTTAATTTCCTCCGTTATCTGCTCTCTCATCATAAATATATGGGCATCGTCCTGTGTAAAGCTACGCACTCTCATTAACCCATGCAATGTGCCGGATTTTTCATGACGGTGTACCAGACCAAGCTCGCCCATCCGAATTGGTAATTCCTTATAGGAATGTGGCTGCATATTGTAAATTAACATTCCCCCGGGACAATTCATCGGTTTTATGGCATAATCAATGTGATCAATCTCTGTAGTGTACATAGTCTCACGATAATTAGCCCAATGTCCCGAGACCTCCCATAATTCACGCCTGAGCATGATTGGAGTAGAGATTTCCACATACCCCTCTCTTTCATGCACCTTTCTCCAATAGTCAAGTAATACATTCTTTAACACTGTTCCCTTCGGAAGAAAGAAAGGAAAACCGGGACCTTCCTCCATGAGTACAAACAGCCCCAAATCCTTACCCAATTTTCGATGATCCCGTGCCTTTGCCTCTTCCACTACCATGATATACTCCTCAAGCTCACTCTGCTTTGAAAATGCTGTACCATAGATTCGCGTTAGCATCCTATTATGCTCATCTCCCCTCCAGTAGGCACCTGCAACAGAGATCAGGCTTAAGGCCTTTATATGGCTTGTATTGTTAACATGATTATCTCCACACAGCTCCATATATTCACCCTGTCGGATCATGCAAACCTCTGAGGCCTCAGGCATTTCTTTCAGCAATTCCAGCTTATACTTTTCTTCACTCTCCTTCATCGCCATAACAGCCTCTGAACGTGGTACAACATAACGCTCAATTTGTAGAGCTTCCTTTCCAATTCGTTTCATTTCTTCTTCAAGCTCAGGTAATTTATCAGCTGTGAATTCAAAGCCAAACTCAAAGTCATAGTAAAAGCCATTTTCATTAACCGCTCCAGCGGCGCATTTTGTATCCGGCCATAATCGCTTAACCGCCTGTGCAAGAATATGCGCAGCACTATGGCGTAAAGCATTTCGTCCTACCTCCTCTCCAAATGAGCATTCCATGATTTCTCCATTCTTCATTATCACTTTCATTCCTTTGTCTCCTTTCGGTAATAAAAATTGATAACATAAGAAAAGAAATCAGTTTCGACTCCCTTAGGGAATCGACGTGCTCAAAGGAGTCTGGCACCTCCTCATAACAAAAAAGCACCCTCAGACAAAAATATATTTGTCTAAGGGTGCAGCTATTTCCCGCACGGTTCCACCTTAACTTATCACTTCGGATTCTAACAAATCCTAACCTTTAACGCAGGTATACGATAACACATACTATTTTCTGTGTTACAGCTCAGGAATGGTTTTCAACCATATTTCACATAAAGAACTCCCACCAAATGTCCTTCTCTCTGTCTGCTTCCTAATGATTTACTCTTTTCCTTCATTGCTTTTCTTATGTTATTAAGCTCATTATATTCTAATATATTGATTTGTCAAGGGAATTATTGTTAATCAATCCCTCTGTACAAAAGCATCGATTGATTCATTTCCTTCTATATCAAATCTCTAGATATTTCGTTGCTCATAAAAAATTTCTAAAATTTACAAAAAGTACTTTACCTGTCGTAGTAATTGTGATATACTCTGATTACTACGACAGATGGAGTAGATTGCAAATGGAACGCGTGCCATTTG
>JAEYXC010000167.1 GCA_023428655.1 Bacillota bacterium
TAGCATGAAAAATCGGATAAGGAGGTCATGACATGGCATTCAAGAGAAACGAAGACAAAGGCGATTCTCCGATGAGAAGAAAATCCTTTGGACGCAGAAGAAAGAAAGTATGCGTATTCTGTGCTGACAAAAACCACACAGGAATCGATTATAAGGATACCAATAAGTTAAAGAGATATGTTTCTGAGAGAGGTAAAATTCTTCCCAGAAGAATTACCGGTAACTGCGCGAAGCATCAGAGAGCTTTAACCGTATCCGTTAAGAGAGCTAGACACATCGCTCTTATGCCTTACACTGTAGATTAAGCCTAGAGAAATCAAGGCTCCCAGAGCTACAGAACAATCTGATATAAGATATAAAACGCCCTTGCGATTCATCGCAGGGGCTTTTTTTGAGCATATAACTAATGTTATTAAGGCGAAATGATTTTTAAAATACAGAGTCGCCACCATTGTAAATTAATAGTGATTGATGCTATAATATGGAATAGAAAATAATGGTTAAATGGTTAAGTAAGGACCGGATTTAATAATATAGACTATAAAAACGAAGGGGATTTTTATGAGAAGATTATTATTGACAATCATATTATTTGTTCTAACAAGTATTTTGTTTTCTTGTAGTAAGACAGAGGATATCGATAAGGGTGGGAAGCTAACGAATCCTCCAATCAATGAAGAAATCAGTGGTGCGGAAAAGACTTCGATTGACTGGTCAGGCTTGTCGGATCAACAGGCAGCTATCATTCAAAAGGCAATCGATCTAGGAATTATTCCTGAGGGATTAATGGCGGACAATAAGGCTGATATCCTCCGTAAGGATCTCGCTTTGCTTCTGAAGGCAGCAAATGATAAATTCTACGGTGAGGGTTATAGCAAGTTGCTTAGCTACTATACCGATCTTAATGTTGAAGTGGCCGCCACCCGTATGGATGCTGCTTCCATGATTTTTAATTCCTATCTGGAGTATGCCTATCAGATAGATTATCAGAATAACAATCTATTCCAGAAGGCGAAGCAGGAGATACTTTCACAGGAGCAAAGCTTCTGGAAGTGGTTGCCTATGACGAGTGTAATTGCCAAGAAATCGGACGGTACGGTTGGGATGTTCGATATATGGGAGGATTGCGCTGATATTGACCTTATACTAAAGACTGGTGATCCGGATGCGGTTCAATATGCAACCCTTGCTTTTGATAGGCAGACGGATGCGCGAATCATGAATTATTATGAGGATGGAACCTTCCGCCCGAATGAGTCTATCTCGGTTGCAGATGCGATTATACTTGCATATCATTATTACAATTCTCTGGCACCGGAACCGGAATATCAAGATGTTAATGAGGTTGGAGCTTTTAATGATAATATCATAACAAAGGAATTGCTGGAGAAGGAAACGAAGCTGCCGGAGGCTACGAATGAGTTGCTACCTGCGTGGAAGGGCGTGAATTTGCAGTACTTGGCTACGATGGCAGGCAATGGTGAGGAAGCAAACTTCTGGATTACAGAAGCTCAGATTGAAGCTATGTCAGAAATGGGAGTCAATTTTCTGAGACTGTGGATTAGCTTTGCAGGTTTTGAAGCACCGGATTACGGAAATAGAAACATGGCTAATACCTTCTATCTGGAGCATCTGGATCAAATTGTTGCCTGGTGTATGGAATATGATATACATATTCAGTTCAGTATTGTTAACGGACCCGGACTTAACCGGGGAACTCATCCTGATGAGGAGAAGGATATAACCGAAGCATTGTTTACGGATGAAAAGTACCGTGACCAATTCTTACTATGGTATCGGATGCTGGCCAGAAGATATGCGGCTATTCCCAATCAGTTTACCAGCATCAACCTAATGAATGAGCCTCGCCCCTTAGATGATGAGAATTATGCCGCTACCTTTCAACCAATTATCAATGCGATCTGGGAAGAGGCTCCGGGAAGAGTAATTGTAGCTGACGTCCATAGAAATTCTACCGGTGAAGCAATGGCTAAGCTTGGGGTTGCACTATCCTGTCACACCTATGAGCCCAGTGATATTATGGTAGTACTTAGGGATCGGGATCCGCTTATCTATGAAAGTGCCAAATGGCCAAATCTCTCCATGACAGGTATCCTATATTCGAAAGAGGGACTTGGATGGTTCGGATATTCAGAGAAGGAATGGAAAACGGGTAATATTATAACGGGTGATATATCCGGTACCATGGAGCTTATGGTGGGTGATATCAGTCACGGGACCGCCGTTCTGGCCATTAAGGCTGATGATAAGGTTATTTATGAACAGACTCCGGAGTATGTTTGTCCCGGTGGTAATCCCAGTGAGGATATCTGCTATACGGAAGAACCGGTGACGGTAACTATTCCTGATGACTGCGAGCGAATAGAACTCTCCTGTTCGAGTGGGATATTAACCCTTAAAAGTGTTATTATTAAACGCAAGGATGGTATCACAGTTAACATTCCCTGCATCAGTGATAATTGGTCAGGAACGCCTCCCGTTGATTTTACAATTAATGCAGATGGAAGCATACTCGGCAATAGTCCCGCAATCGATGCAGAAGCAGTGCTGAATAGAGATTATAATGGCATGCTCTCAATTCTTGATACCAAACGGCTGGCTGATTCCTACGGGGTAGGCTTCATGGTAGGTGAAGTGGGGATGTATGGAGATTATTTTCTTGATTATTATGTTCCGGATGCTACGGTCTTTGCGTATTATAAAGACATCCTGACAACCTTGGATAAGTATGGCATACCCTGGGTAACCGGTTGGTTGATAGACCGATATGGACCGGTCACTACCTACCCATATTACAAGGATAGAACTTATCTGAGGATGGATGGAGCAGAGTGCTATTATATTGATGTAAAAATATATGAGCTTTTAAAGGGGATTATTGGAGATCGTTGAAATAAGCTATTATGAGAAACCAAGGGGGCTGTTGCAACAGCCCCCTTCTAGATCATTGAGCAAAAGAAGCTTTGGAAAAGGAGCTAATCCAATGTATCCTTTATGAGGGTTGCTCCTAAGGAAGGAGTTTCCCCTACCAGACCGATTGCATATGCGGTATAGTAATTATTTGCTTCAAGATTTAGATTTGGAACAGTAAGTACATTGTCTGTCGTTCCGGCCAATCTTACCATAACAGTATAATTTCCCGGTGGTACAGCTACGTAATTGGTTATTTGCTTGAAGGAAACATTTTGGAATAAGGGAGTTCCATCCGGTAGGGTAATATCTACAGCCGGAGCGTCAGGCGACAGATGACCAAAACGAAGCATTGCTTTTCCCATTTCCATAGGTGTGTTAGCATCCGGGATGGCAAGGAAGCTAAGGGTATCTACCGGTCCAATAGCGGCTACTGTCTTCATGGTATTGCCGCGTACAGTAAGCATATTTTCAATTACGGGAGTGTTCGATCCGGATACATATAGGGATATTCGATACGTACCCTCCGGTATGGGAAGATAATCCGTATACTCACCATAGGCAAGGTCCTCTACAATTATATTGCCATCTGCATAGATATCTACATCCGGACCATCAGGAACTGCATGAAAGACACGAACATATCCCATTGTATTTGTTACATTACGTACCCTTGAATTTCTCATATCATTGTTATTAAACATAGTAGCACCTTACAATGTGATTATAGTATATTATATCATTTTCGTTGTATATCGTTCCAACCAAGGAAGGATAATTGGATAGAAAGGAAAGAAAATAGAAATAATTCAAAGTTATCGATTAAATTTGTGTCATAGATAGTTAGAAATAAAACTAATTGACATGAAAAAAGTTCGTTGTTATACTAATGGAAAGATTTGTTACTAAAAGATAATCACATCACGGAAATGAGGAAACGATATGATGCATACAAAAGAAAAACAAGCTGGGAATGAAAAGAGCGAATATAACAAAACCCAGTCACCACCACAGGAGAGTAGCAGAACAAAGGAGCTTGGAGAAAGATCAATATCTAAGCTGCTACTGCAATTTTCTATTCCGGCAGTGATCGCAATGATTGTAAATGCAATCTATAATATAGTGGATCGAATTTTTGTGGGCAAATATGTGGGTGAAAATGCTCTGGCCGGGCTGACAATATCCTTCCCTGTGATGATGTTAATCTTTGCCTTTGCGGGCCTTGTTGGTGCGGGAGGGGCTGCTTTAATGTCCATCCGTTTTGGGGAAAAGGATATTCGTGGGGTAAGCCATGTTCTGGGTAACATGCTGAGTATCGGTACTATTATCACGGGAATTACCTTACTGATCATATTTTTGAATCTGACCGAAATTCTAATCTTTTTTGGTGGTACTCCGGAGATTATTGAGCCTGCCAGTGATTATATGAAAATCATTTTAGCCGGATTTATATTCCAGATGTATGCATTTTCATTGAATGGGGCAGTAAGAACGGAGGGACGGCCGATTCTGTCCATGAGTGCGATGATGATTTCGGCTCTGACCAATATTGTACTAGATTATGTATTTATTGCAATTTTCAATTGGGGAGTAAAGGGTGCGGCATACGCTACAATCATCGGTCAATTTGCAGGCTTCCTTCTCCTAAGTTCCTTCTATATCAGCGGTAAGAGCTCCATTAAGCTAATGCGTAAGGATCTGATACCGGATTGGAAGGTGATGGTCTCAATACTGAACATTGGCTTTGCTTCTTTCGTAACAACCTTGGGAACCAGTGTTTCCATGATCTTCGTAAATAGGGGGTTGTCGACGTATGGAGGTGTTGCCGCAATAACCTCAATGGGTGCAATTAATAGTCTCTTCACCTTATTTATCATGCCGATTATGGGAATGCAGCAGGGAATGCAACCAATCGTCGGCTACAACCATGGCGCCAAG
>JAEYXC010000239.1 GCA_023428655.1 Bacillota bacterium
CCTGCATCAAACCTGCTTTTTCTGCCGGAGAGTCTTCTACCACATCGTTGATATAGACCCCGATGGGCATGTTGAAGCGTTCTGAATAGATTTCATTTACCTCCTGTGCAGTGGAGGAGTCAATACCAAGAAAGCCCTGGTCCTCTACGGCTACCACTTCTCGGTTCATCAGCTCATTAATCATTGGAACTGCATCGGAGATGGGGATCGCATACCCCATACCCTCTACTTCTGCAGATGCAAATTTAACAGAATTTATGCCGATTACCTGCCCGGAGGTATTGATTAGAGCGCCGCCACTGTTACCGGGATTGATTGCAGCATCGGTCTGAAGTAATGTCATGGTCTGATTACTTATCGTAACCTCTCGGTTTACAGCACTTACATAGCCTACTGTAACGGATTGACCATATCCAAGGGCATTACCGATTGCAATAACCATCTCACCGGGTACCATCTCACCGGAATTACCTAAGGTTGCCACCTTGATGGCAGAGGCTGTCTCCTTAGAAAGACTGTTCATATCTACTGTAAGAACCGCAAGGTCTGAATTTGCTTCTGCACCTTTCACTGTAGCAGATGCAGTGGTATCATCTGAAAATACGATTTCAATCGCTGTTGCTCCTTCAACTACGTGATTATTCGTTACAATTAACAATTCCGAACCATTTTGACCGATGATGATACCGGAACCGCTACCCTCGGATTCCTGTGAGAATTCTCTGCCAAAGAAGTCCTGTCTGGTCATGGTTGCTTTGGAATTGATAGCCACGATGGAAGGCATTACATTCTCCACTACATTGGAGACATCAGTGATAACCGTTTCCTTCGCATTGTTCACGGTGTTGATGGCATCCTTGGAGGTTACATTCTCATTGGACTCTACAATCGTTATTCCATCGGTATCACTGCTTTCCTCGGTCAACTTGCTATCCTCTGGCCACGCTACCATATAATACCCTTGAAATGCGGCTCCTGCAACCAAACCAAAGACCACCGCTGCTGCCGTAATTTTGACTGCACCAAGGATGCCTCTTTTCTTCTTCGGCTTCACTTCCTCATAAACGCTTGACGTATTTCCATCACCGTAATTATAACCTGTGTAATTACTTGGATCCGGAGAAATATTATCCTGTATAATATTATTTGCCTTATAGGAATAATAGCCTTCACCAGCATAACCGGTGTAATCCGCTCCATTCTGATTTCCGCTCTGATTACCATTGGTGTTAGAGTTAATATTTCCATTGTTATTTTCATTGCTGTTAAATTCGTTATTCATACAAACACTCCTTTCAAAGTACTTTCCTATTTTCTGATCAGGTATCAGCCTGTTGTTTCCTTTTGATAAGGATAGTGTATCAATAAATTATGTTCACTTTGTGTTCTGTATTTGAAAAAATTATGAAGATATCCTTTTTTTACAAGCGAAAACACGCAAAATAGTATGATAGAACGGAGCCTAGGATCGAATTGGTTTATAACAACCGAGAATCTTCATCCACGTTGCTTCTTCTTTGATACAATGAAGTGCATTTTTTATTGCAGGTTGATCTAATCCACCTTCAATATCCACATAAAAGCGATACGCAAAGGCTTCTCCTTGAATAGGACGAGATTCAATCTTAGTCAAATTAATATTGTTATAGATAAAATGGGACAACATATGGTATAATGATCCACTTTTATGCGGTAAGGTAAAACAGAGACTGGTTCGTTCTGCGTCCGCTTCATATTGCTTCTTATTCGAAATTATAATAAATCTGGTCGTATTGTGATCCTCATTATGAATACCCTCCTGTAGTAGCTGAAGGCCATGGTATTCGCCCGCCCGTTTACTGGCGATGGCTGCTTGGGATAAATCCTGTTCTTCAAGAATTCTACGGGCGCAGCCGGCCGTACTGCCTCCGTCCACCTGTTCCATCTTAGGATGTTGTTTCAAAAAGTCAGAGCATTGCAGTAAGCCTTGACGATGGGAGTACACTCTGACAATATCGGAAAGCTCTGCTCCTGGCAGTCCCCATAGATTGTGTTCAATCTTTACAAGCTGTTCACCTATAATATAATTATCATATTCCGCCATAAGGTCAAAGATGTCTGCCAAGGTTCCGGTGGAGGAATTTTCAATCGGAAGGACCCCATATTCTGCTTCACCGTCACGGATTGCCTTCATAACCTCTTCAAAGGTCTCCATTGGTATTCCTTCCGTCTTGGTACCAAAGTACTGCAGCATTGCCTGCTCGGTATAAGCACCGCGTTCCCCATAGAAGGCAACTCTAGTGTTGCTTCCGATGGAGAAATGCTCCACCCTTAAAAATCCCAGACTCTGTTGGTGTTCAAATACTCCATATTGCAACCTTCTGCTCATGGACATGATTTGCTTAAAGAGATCGACGATTGCCCTCTGATTGAATTCATTGTCTGTAAGACCCTGCAGGGCAATTAGCTTCTCCTCTTCTCTGGCTGCATCAAAAATAGGCTTTCCCACACTCTTTTTATAGGCTGCGATGTCCATCGCTAATTCCATACGCTTTTCAAACAATTCAACCATCTGTCGGTCAATCTCATCAATCATCCTTCTGTGATCCAATAAATCAATCATACGTACCTCCGACCTTTACTATAGTTTCCCAACCTTTTGACTCATTATACTATCGGATCAATCCTTATGCAACACGGAACTTAAGGAAAGCCTTTTTCTCGTACTTATTCCTGATTGCAAACATTTTTGTGAAGTTATATAATGTCTATAGTAATATAAGTAGTGACGCAATTGCAAATTATTACGAACAAATCATAAAACATGTGGAGGTACTTATGTTAAAGATAATATATCGATTGTTAATCGCTCTTGCTATCCTAACCGTATTTGCAATAGGGGGGATTTTGCTTTACAATTCCAATCGTACTTATTTTAATGAAGATAATGAAATCGGTAATACAACAGGCAACATCTATAACGGCGGACTCTTCTGTGAACAGGACGGAAAGATCTTTTTTAGTAATGATACAGCTGACGGCAGCCTCTATGTGATGGATTCGGATTTATCGGACATTAAGCCGGTTTATGACGATAAGGCAGTGTTTATTAATGCCGATGAGAATTATGTATACTATGTCCGTGCGAACAATACGAGAGAGGATCAGGTTGGCAATATTCTAATGTTCTTTAATACCGGCGTCTACCGCGTCAAGCATAACGGACGTGGCTTAAAATCCTTCACCAGTAATCCCGGTGCATATCTTATGCTTTATGGAAATAATTTATTTTTCCAGCGTTATGATGTCGGCGTCGGTCTCTACCTACATAAATACCTGATCGATGGGACCTTGGACCGTTTGCTCATAGAGGATGCAGTGATCCCCGCTACCGTTATTAATAATGCTTTGATTTATAACGGCTATTCCATGGATCACAACATTAACTCCCTGGATTTATCAAGCTTTACAACCCAGCCTCGAATCGAAGGTAACTTTTATTACCCAATCTTCCAGGGCGAATATATCTATTATCTGGATTTAGAGGATAACTATAAGATATATCGGATGAACTCGGACGGCACCAATCCTACTCTGTTAGTCAATGAACGTTGCTTTACCTACAACATTACTAACGACGGAAAATATCTCTTTTATCAAGTGGATGATGGCAAAAATAATAGGATCTGTCGTATGAACCTGGAGACTCTCGTAAGTGAGACTCTGATGACAGGTAATTACAAACAGATCCATATCACGGATCGCTATGTGTTCTTTAAGGATTATGATAATACCAATACCTATATTATGACTCCCGGTGGAATTGCAGATATCAATACCTTTAATCCTCCGAATCTGAATTCAGTGGACCAGTAATCAGTCCACGGAGCTCTCCTAGGAAGGATAAAGACCCAAAAGCAAGGATTACATCCTCTTCTTTTGCAACTTCATAAGCCAAACGGACTGCCTGCTCTATAGTCTTTGCATCAAAGACCATAGGGCAGTATTTTTGTGCCTCCTTCGCTAAAAGAGAGGAAGAAAGTGCGCGGCTGTTATTTGAAGTCAAAGTAATAATCTGATCCGCAAGGGGAGCCGTAAGCTCAAGAATACGCGGATAGTCCTTGTCCGCAAAAACACCCATGATATAGATTATTCTGCGTCCCAAGAAATACCCTCGGATGTTCTCGACTAATTTAAGAGCAGCATCCTCATTATGTGCACCATCGATAACAAAATAGGGGTCTCTCGCAATAATTTCAAATCTTCCCCTCCAGCTTGTACAGGCCAAGCCCTGAATTACAGATTGAATCGCAACCGGATACCCCTGGTTACTCAGGACTTCAATTACCGCTATTGCCAATACTGCATTGGTAATCTGATGCTTGCCAAGAAGTGCAATCTCATATTCCTGCCCCAGATACTCGAACACCGTCTTTCCGGGTAGGAAGTCTTTCAGCCTTGCTATGGAAGCATCCACCATAGTCAGAGGCGCATTATGCTCTTGGGCAGCTTCATATAGTACCTGAGTCACCTCCGGTTGTGTATTACAGGTCACTACAGGAACCTGGTCTTTAATAATACCGGCTTTTTCCTTTGTTATTTTAGCCAGAGTATCTCCAAGATATTGCATATGATCAAGACTGATGGAGGTGATAACACAACAAGCCGGCCGCTTCATCACATTGGTAGCATCCAGCCTTCCCCCGAGTCCAACCTCTATTACCGCGAAATCCACTGCCTGCCAATGAAAATATAAAAAAGCCATAGCCGTCTCAACCTCAAAGGAGGTAGGATGGGACCATCCCTCCTCCACCATAGCTTCACAGGTCTGTTTGATTAAGGTAATTGCATCGATGATTCCTCTTTTCGTGATATATTCCGTTGCATAGGCTTCCTTACTGTCTTTCGCAGAAATTTGTATTCTCTCTCGATAGCCAAATACTGCCGGTGAGATATATCTGCCGACTTTATAACCCTGTGTTGCAAGGATGGATGCCAGATAAGCCGTTGTAGAGCCTTTTCCATTGGTTCCTGCCACATGAATTACTTTCACCTTATCCTGTGGATTTCCGAGTCTTAACAGAAGCTCCGTCACAGACTCTAATGTAAGCTCGTAGCCGTATTGATTAGAAGCTTCAATATATGTTCTTGCTTCCTCGTAGGTCATAAATGTGCCACCCCCTCCGTTAAATTCCTTGATATAACTTTTAGATTAACACCTACCTAACACACAAAGCTACCCAATCTTCTCTTATTTCTCATTCACGACTTGAAAAATAAAGAATTTTAGATAGTAGGATTCATCCGCTGCCCAGAGTATCGGATGGTCCGGTGCCTGTGTGCGATATTCCACCTGACGGATGCGCTTCTTCACATTTTTTGCCGCTTGTCCGATGGTCTCCGCAAACAGCTCCGGAGTCATGAAATGGGAACAGGAACAGGTAGCAAGATATCCCCCATCCTTAACCAGCTTCATTGCACGAAGGTTGATCTCACGATATCCCTTAACCGCATTTTTCACTGAATTCTTTGACTTAGTAAACGCGGGAGGATCCAGTATAACGACATCAAACTGCTCTCCCTTTTTCTCTAACTCCGGCAACAAATCAAACACATCGGCGGTAATAAACCTTACGGTATCAGACAAACCATTGAGCGCTGCATTTTCAGTAGCCTGCGCCACACCCAATTCGGAGGCATCCACACCGATCACCTCGCGTGCGCCACCCTTTCCCGCATTCAATGCAAAGGAACCGGTATGAGTAAAGCAATCTAGAACTCTTGCTCCTTTACACAATTTGGCGATAGCAGCACGATTATATTTCTGATCCAGAAAGAAGCCGGTCTTCTGTCCTTCCGCTACATCGACCAGATATTTTACACCATTTTCAACAATCTCCACCTTCGTATCAAAGGGCTCTCCGATGAAGCCCTTAATCCGTTCCAAGCCTTCATTCTGACGTACCTTAGCATCACTTCGCTCATATACCCCACGAATCGGAATTCCCTCACTGATAAGGATAACCTTCAGCCTATCAATGATCTCATGCTTTAATCGGTCAATTCCTAAGGCCAGTGACTGAACCACAAGGACATCGGAGAACTTATCGATCACAATACCCGGCAGAAAATCAGCTTCTCCGAATATAATTCTGCAGCTCTCAGTATCTACTGTAGCCTTCCGATAATCCCAAGCTGCTTTTACTCTCATAGCAATGAAATCCTGGTCGATTTCCTGACCCTTGATTCTGGACATAATCCGTACGGTTATCTTGGAATTGGTATTAATAAAACCACAGCCAAGGTAATAATCATCAAAGTCATGTACATATACCAGATCCCCATTAATATATTCACCGGTTATCGTATCAATCTCGTTGTCATAGACCCAGAGCCCGCCGTTTTTCAATGCTCTTCCTTCGCCTTTTTTTAATTTTACAATTGCTTTTTCTTTATTCATTGCTACCTCCATTTCACTGTTCCAATGACAGCATCAACATAGGCTGTCGTAAACAAGCAATGAAATCCTACTGTTTTACGGCAGCCCATTTGTTTCTAATATCACTTTTTATTTTGCTTGTTTTCAATAAATCAACTTATCTTATGATTCAGCCTAAGGCCGGATTATGGCCTTGTCACCTGGGACACCTTTGCCATATGGATGGATGCATAAAGCTACCTCCGAGTAAATACAAATATCTTGCTGAACAGATAGTTTAATATTATCACGATTACAGCAATTACCGCTTTCACCATAAGCCGATAGAAGCCGAAAATATCGATAAAAATGTACATTCCTGCTTGTTCGACACCTAAGGTGATAAGCCTTGCTCCAAAAAATTTTGTCATTTTCATTGCTTCCTCGGTGGTACTATCGCTTTTTGACAGAAAGACCTGCTTTTTATTCACAATATAAGCAAAGGTCACTGCAATGACCCAGGCAATGGCATTGGCCGTCAAATTAGCGAGGCCTAGTCGATATAGGCTCTCATAGCTGATGAAATTAACTATGGTTGTCAGTACACCGGCTATGATGTATGCAATTGTTTCCCTATTTATAATTGTTTTGATGATTTTATTAAATAATGTCTTCAAAGATACCCTTTCTATTCCGGTTCCTATTCTTAATGAATAACGGTGCTGCATTTATTTTCTCTCTTTTTACAGATTATCATCCTTCACAAAGTAAAATAATCTTTTTTCCATTGCGGGAACATCCATGGAGAAGCTTAGCGCCTGCTCCTTTGTAATCTTACCGAAGAGATAAAGCTCATAAATCGCATCATCCATGGCTTTCATGCCATTCTTCTTACTTGACTGCAGATAGGTTTCAATCTGATGAATCTTCCCGTCCCGAATTAAGCTACGGATTGCCGGATTCGATAAAAGCAATTCAAAGGCAGCTACCCGTCCCGAACCATCCGCGGTCGGAATGAGCTGTTGCGATATCACTCCTTCTAATACCGATGCTAATTGTACTCTAATCTGTTGTTGGTTGGCAATGGGAAATACATCGATAATTCGATTTACACTATTAACAGTTCCTAAGGTATGTAAGGTAGAGAATACCAGATGTCCCATCTCCGCAGCGGAAATCGCAATCTGAATCGTCTCGTAATCCTTCATCTCTCCAATTAATATGACATCCGGGTCCTCCCTGAGAATCACTCTCAGCGCATTTGCATAGGACAGAGAATCAGTACCAATCTCCCGCTGATTAACGATTGATTGATTATGGCGATGAAGGTATTCGATCGGATCCTCTAGAGTGATAATATGACGGTTTTCATTGGTATTAATCTCATTGATTAGGGATGCAAGAGTAGTGGATCTGCCGCTTCCTGCCGGACCGGATACAAGAACAAGTCCTCTCTTCTTCTTTGATAATTCCACTGCCGCTTCCGGAAGCCCTAGCTCCTTGGGCAATGGTATTTCTGTATATATAATTCGGATGACCAGTGCATAGGAGCCTCTCTGGCGAAATACATTCACACGAAATCGTCCTACATTGGTCAGGGCATAGGAGAAGTCCACCTCTCCGTTCGTATTCAGTGGATCGACCAGTCTTTGTGGAACAATGGCCATTACAATCGCTTCAATATCGGAAGGGATCAGAGCTTCATAATCCATGCTGACCAACACTCCATTTATTCT
>JAEYXC010000249.1 GCA_023428655.1 Bacillota bacterium
GTGAATGCGAGACATATATTTTACGGGATCTCCATGCTACATCAATATCGTGGTACCGGTCGGCTAAAACCCTACTTAATCTTCTCTCTGACGGATGAAAGCTTTTCCATTCTATGCTCCGCGAAGGCACCGGAGGGCGTAGATGAGAAATGGTTCTACCTGGCTATCTCTCTTTTGAACCATATCTATTGGATTACCGGTTCCATCATAGGCGGTATCTTGGGAAGCTTAATCACAATCAATACAAAGGGAATCGATTTTGTCCTTACTGCCCTCTTTGTTGTGATTTTGATTAATCAGTGGCAGTCCACTACCAATCATCTACCGGCCCTGATCGGTATTGCCAGTGCAATTTTATGTCGTATTCTATTTGGTCCTGCCGATTTTATAATTCCTTCTATGATCTGTATCCTGCTATTCGTTACTATACTTAGAAAACCTATGGAGAGGAGAAGTTCACAATGAATTATACTACAGCGGAGTTGATTCTCTTCTTTGTAATCATTTCCTTTGGCACACTGTTAACCAGGGCATTACCCTTTCTTCTTTTTCCGGAGAATAAACCCATACCTAAATATATAAAATATCTTGCCGACATTCTTCCCTTTACCATTATCGGTATGCTGGTGGTTTATTGTCTGAAGGATATTCAAATAGCTGCTTCTCCCCATGCTCTCCCGGAAGCAATCAGTATCCTGGCCATTCTATTTCTGCATATATGGAAAAAGAACACCCTGCTCAGCATCGGAGGGGGTGCTCTTCTTTATATGTTATTAATCCAATCAGTTTTTGTCTAAATTACCTCGACAATATTGATCTTTCGATCCTTCGACAGATCGATGTATGTATTGCCGGAGCGTATTACGGGTCGCGCTAAGGAGAGGCGGTTGATCATGATAACTTCACCCTCCCTGCCATCACTGAGTCGAACAATATTATGTAGATAGGACTGAACAATGCGTTCCAGAAATATCATTAAGAAGCCGGGGTCATACTTTAGGAAACCCTCCTTCTCAAATTCCTCCACCACATCAAAGGGGCAGATCGCATTACGATAACGGCGACTTGAGGTCATTGCATCATATACATCAGCGATTGCAATGATCTTTGCAAAAGCATCAATCTGTTCCCCTACGAAGCCATTGGGGTATCCGCTTCCGTCACATCTCTCATGATGCATTAACGTAGCATATTTTATCCGGAGGTCAATCGGATGATCCTTAAGAGCCTGATACCCCTTAATTGCGTGGGTCTTAACAATCTTAAATTCGTCCGGTGTAAGCTTTCCGGGTTTCGTAATAATCTCACTCGGAATCAACATCTTTCCAATATCGTGAAGAAGACCTGCCAGTGTTAACACACGGATATCCTCCTCGGATAGCTTTAGCCAGCCACCGAAAACATTGCAGATCAGAGATACATTCAAGCTATGCACATAGGTCATATCATCATAATTACGAATTCCGTGAAGCATCTCCAGAATATGAGCGCCGTTTCTGCCCTCCGATAGGATGCGATCCGTCTCCGCCAATAGATGATCAACATCAAAGGTATTTTCGCCACTTAGTACATTATTAAAATTATCTTCGACGTTCTGAACGGTATCAACATAGGTGCGATTAAACTTCTTAAACTCTGGAGTAGTACGAAGCATCTCTATATAGGATACCTCTTCGACGAACTCTATCTCAGGCTTGTTACGATATATTAGAAGGCCATAAATATTGTAAAAACGAAGTCGTGTAATCATTCGTTCGTCCAATATCGTATCCTTCGGAATTATTAATTGATTGTTTGAGGTATATATATCTGATGCAACCTTCATACCGGCTTCAGCCTGATCCGTTCTTATCCTAACAGCCTCCATTAATCTCCACCCTCCGCATTCCATTAGTACCCATAAAATAAAGTATACCTACTTATGTCAATAATTACAAGCATGTTTTGTCAAAATCAAGCAAAATCGCTCGACAAGGAGCTCCATCACAACCACCAAGCTTCAATGGCGCTGCAAATAGAAAATAATCCCCCGCTTCCACCTCATCCAAGCGTATACCCTCCAGTAATACTACCTCCTTACCCAGTAGCTCCAGATGTACCTGCATCGGTGCTTCTTCCGGTCCTACACTCTGACTTTCAACCCCAATCAGAAGTATCTCCAGTTCATTTAAGAGCTTAGCAATTTCAAGGGTAATCTCTACCTTACCCTTCATAAGAATTCGCTTTTGACAGGTCTTTAAGCGCTCTTTCAGAATAGAAGCATCCATATCCTTTGGCTCTAACACAGTGCATGGCCCAATACATCTTGACAGCTCCAGCTCCTCAATGGTCTTACCGCTGGAGTAGAAATGAAAGGGGGCGTCAATATGTGTCCCATTATGCACTCCCATCGTTAGATTGGTAAGATTATAAGCATCTCCCCTCTCCATGGCTACCACTCTGTCATAGGACGGAGCCATATCACCGGGATAAACCTTTCCGCTAAATAATTCCTGGGTTATGTCATAAAGCTTCATCGCTTCTCCTCTCGTTAATCAATTCCCTCTACGATTAAGCCAACCGGACAGTGGTCGCTTCCCAGAACCTCCATATAGACAAGACTGTCCACTATCTGCTCCTTAATTCGATCCGAGGTCAGAAAATAATCAATTCTCCAACCGACATTTCTCTCTCTGGCACGGAACATATAGGACCACCAGGTATAGACATCAACTGCCTCCGGATATTTATATCGAAAGGTATCAATAAAACCATGCTCCAAAAGCTTTGTCATTTTTTCACGTTCTTCTTTTGTGAAGCCGGCACTCTTGGTATTCGTCTTCGGATTCTTAATATCGATTTCCTGATGTGCCACATTCAAATCACCACAGACAATGACGGGCTTCTTCTGATCCAGATCAAGAAGATAGGCTCGAAAATCCTCTTCCCACTCCATACGATAGTCCAATCTGGCAAGCTCCTTTTGCGAGTTCGGGGTATAAACTGTTACCAGATAAAAACCCTCGTATTCCAACGTAATTACTCTGCCTTCCATATCATGCTTCTCGATTCCGATATCAAAGGTAACACTGATCGGCTCCTTCTTCGTAAAAACGGCCGTTCCGGAATATCCCTTCTTAATTGCAGAATTAAAATACTGATGATACCCCTCAAAAGCAATCTCCACCTGCTCCGGCTGCAGCTTCGTCTCCTGAAGACAGAATATATCAGCCTCCTCTTTATTAAAAAATTCTTCAAAGCCCTTCCCTAAGCAGGCACGCAACCCATTTACATTCCAGGATATTAGTTTCATTCTTTTATTCTCCTTTCTAACAGGTGGTACAGGAAGCACAAACCTTAGTTGTGCCCATACCCTACATCTCCATGATTATTTCATTAAGCTCTTCCACCGTTCCTGCCAATCGATCTGCACCGGCACATTCCAGCTCGTCCCGATCACCATACCCAAACAGTACACCGATGGAGGCTATTCCTACCATCCTTGCCCCTTCTACATCATGCTCTCGATCACCGATCATAACAACCTCACTCAGCTCCGTTATCTGGTTTTTGCTAAGCGCATAACGAATTACTTCTTCCTTGGTACTGCGGCTATTATCCATAGAGGCACCGCAAATATCATCAAAATAATGATCCAGCTTAAAATGCTCCAATATAATTTTCGCAAATTTCTCCGGTTTCGATGTTGCGGTATAGATTCTTTTTCCCTTCTCCTTCAATTTATGAAGAAGCTCCTTGATACCGGCGTAGACTTCATTTTCATATAAGCCTGTCCCTTTATAATACTCACGATATTTTGTAATCAGCTCCAGTGCTTCCTCTTCATTAAATCCAAAATCCATGAAGGTATCTCTAAGTGGAGGACCGATATACTTTGTCAGGCTATCCAGCTC
>JAEYXC010000318.1 GCA_023428655.1 Bacillota bacterium
TGGCTAAGTTAAAGGTAGGTATCCTTGGAGGAACCGGAATGGTAGGTCAGCGGTTTATTTCTTTGCTGGAAAACCATCCCTGGTTTGAGGTGGTTACAGTCGCTGCCAGCCCAAGAAGTGCCGGGAAGACATATGAAGATGCAGTGGGAGACCGTTGGAAGATGGCTACGCCAATGCCTGATTGTGTTAAGAAATTAGTCGTAATGAATGTGAATGAGGTTGAAGCGGTGAGTGCCGGTGTTGACTTTGTATTCAGTGCGGTTGATATGACAAAGGAAGAAATCAAGGCGATTGAGGAAGCGTATGCGAAAACGGAGACTCCCGTTGTATCAAATAATAGCGCCCACAGATGGACTCCTGATGTACCGATGGTTGTACCCGAGTTGAATCCGGGGCACCTGGAGGTTATTTCGGCTCAGAAGAAACGACTGGGAACGGAAAGAGGGTTTATTGTTGTTAAGCCGAATTGCTCCATTCAGAGCTATGCTCCGGCGCTGCATGCACTACGCCAGTTTGGTATTAAGCTTGTGGTAGCAACAACTTATCAAGCTATTTCCGGTTCCGGTAAAAATTTTGCTGACTGGCCGGAGATGGTGGACAATGTAATTCCTTACATCGGTGGTGAGGAAGAAAAGAGTGAACAGGAACCCCTTCGAATCTGGGGTAAGGTAGAAGGCGGGCAGATAATAAAGGCAGAGGGTCCGTTAATCACTACCCAATGTATCCGAGTACCTATTACGGACGGACACACCGCCGCAGTATTCGTTAACTTTGAACATAAGCCGAGTAAGGAGGAGATCCTGAAAGCTTGGGCTGAGTTTAAGGGAATGCCCCAGGAGCTGGAATTACCGAGTGCTCCGAAGCAGTTTATAAAGTATTTCGAGGAGGATAATCGCCCTCAGGCAAAATTAGACCGTGATTATGAGAACGGTATGGGCGTATGCTTTGGCAGACTCCGCGAGGACAGAGTATTTGATTATAAGTTTGTAGGTTTATCGCATAACACCGTACGAGGTGCTGCCGGCGGTGCAGTATTAATTGCAGAATTATTGAAAGCACAGGGGTACATCACAGCAAAATAATAGTTGATTATTGCGACTTCGCATTCATATAAATTGAGTATGGAATATATGATAGATACCACTGATACACCAAAGGCTTTGAGCCCAACACTTTGTGTTTACAGCAGAACCCCCTTAGACGGTTACATCTAAGGGGGTTCTTGATTTTGAGAGTTTTTTTATCTATTATTTGGTCAATTACTCATTATAAAGCATTCGGATAAATTCCGTAGCATTTTCCTTATGAGCAGCATTCGCTAAAATACTGATAACATAAGGATCCGTATTATTGGCATTCTCAGAAAAAAGCTTGGTATCGGTCAGGTAGATACCGTAGACATTTTTCTTGGCATCCTCCTCCGTATTGGAGACGAATAAGTAATCCGTAAGACTGGTATAGAGGTCAGTGGGGATCTGATCGGTAATTTTCTCAAAGAATCCATAATATACATAATCCTTAATGATTGACTCCGGAGCGATTATAACATCAATCTCACCCGCAGCAATATAAGTACTTAAGGCTTGCTGCATATTCATGGAATATTCACCGGGGGAGTTCAGATAGAAGCTGTGATTCAGATGAATATTTTCTGTTTTTGGATCAAGCTCCAAATATTCCCTGAAATCCGTATCATATTGCTCCCAAACCTCCTCAGGAATGGAGTTGTTAATAATGGCTGCATAGAACCGAGTCTCTATATCCGGAGTGATGATTTCATAGATAATATAGGCTGTAAAAGCTATGGCACATACAATGACGAATGCATGAATACGGTAATATTCCCAGAGGTAATCGATTTTACCCTGAAGGGTCATGTCTTTCAGCTTTTGTTTTTCGGTTAGTTTTTGTCTGGGTTGGTAGATAACTGCATCTTCTTCTAGCCTGGTTTCTTTTGGCATACTAAAACCTCTCTTATACATCAAAATAATCTGTCATATTGCCATTATAAAGTAGTACGTTCCGGAATTTCAGCTTGTTTATTGTCTATAAAGTAGCGTATTTTATTGAATCATTTCTTCTGTTTAGACTGCTATTAGTGTAACACATTTAAGAATGGAAAAAAAGAAATTAATTCTAAAATATCTCTTAAATAATGCTGCAAAGGTAGATAAATAGCCACTCTTACGAGATGGATTGCCTGGTTTTACTCTATTTTTAATGAAGGATACTACTCTTTTGTCGGACCATAGTTCAATAGCTCCATTAAATCATCATAATTAATTCCTAGGGCATTACTTCGTGATCTCAGATAGCTCTCAAGCTCCATTGTTGACAGAAATTCTTTATATAGGGAGCTATCAAACTGATTTGAGCCAGCCTCCGGCAATGCTGCCTGGTAATTAATAGGGAAGGTGCCCGTGCTGGTTACTGTAATTAATGGTGAGGCTCCTAAACGGATCGCCGTAGTATTATGCTGTGTAACCTTATCGGCTTGAAAGTCCGAGGTTATCTGCAATCCACCGAGATTTTCGGTGGAAAGTGTGAGGGAACCCTCTATGAAGCGTCTGCCCTCAAGGATATAGCTACGGAGGTTCTCGTAATTGATATCAAGCTTCACTTGTGAATCAGGAATTATGGAAGGAGCTTGAAGTAACAGGCTCAAATCCCCATGATTGACTGCTTCCAGTCTGCGATTCTTTCCATTAATCCGTAGACTGTGATTGGTGGCTGCATGCGATAAAGATACGGCATATTCCTCATAATGATTATTCTTCAGTAAGGTATAACTAAGGATTGAATCTCCGAAACAGATTAGCTCTCGACCGAGAATATGTCCCCTGTCATCCACATAGAGCTTCAGCTGTAGAGGAAGTGTACCGGGGTATTCCTCCAATTGTTTTGTCATAAAGCCATCCAGTCTCTCCAGAGCTCTCTGATACTGCTCCTTGGTAATAGAAAGTAAGGGCAGCAGAGCGAGAATATCCGGATCGTTTTTCGCCGTATCGGTTAGGACATTTAGAAATTGCATGGACTCCTCAGGGGTAAAACCTATGGTGAGTTGGTTGCATTCCGTTGTTATACTTGCCAGCGATAAAGGGAGCTTCTTATTGAGGGTGACGGTCCCCAGATTGTTGAAATATAGCTCCATATATCTTCTTACAATGCGTTCCATTCGTTCTTTAATTAGAAGCATATTTTTTTCTTCGTAGATCTGTGGTGAAGGATCATTATTTCCAAAGGAGTGAGTCAGATATGCTTCGCTAAGGTCGGGAAATCGTAGGGATAATTTCCCGGGCAGTACATCAAACAGGAGTTGGGCAGTAATGAGTTTCGTGTCATTCAAATTAATATCTACTGTTTTATTAAAATGATACTCATTGGAGGCCAGAAGCAGATCAAGGCTAAGGTTCTGAATGGAAATGCCTAAGCTTTTCTCTATGTCCGTCAGATTAGTGCCCAGTACGGTGTCCAAGGTGGCATCAAGCTCCTTTCGGTGGATGCTGATATTAGAGGAGATATCATAAGCATAAGTTTTCTTATGGTCAATCGTCTCCTTGGAATAACTAGAAAGAAGGCGATAGAGTTCATGTTGTTCAAGGTATGTATAATATTTGGCAGGACTTTTTGTATGTAGATTATAGTAGTTAATCAGAAGGTCTTTATTGTTATAAGCAGTTATTCCACCCATAAGAATGATACATAAAATGAGAAGGAGAAGAACAATACCCCCTCTTTTTCGGCGATTATTTTTCATATATGCCTCCTAATACATTTCGCATAAGATAATTATATATTTTGTCATTTTTTCTATGATTTGTATATAGCTAAATTATGGCAGGGTTAGTTTCGCAATAATGCACTAATTTCAAAGGGTTTTTTGTACTACTTTTCAGAGGCGGTTTCGGTTGAAATAGCCCAAAAGGTATAATATAATGAGGAATGGAGTACAAATAGTTATAAGGAGGTATTATTATGCAATTTGGATATTTTGATGATTCAAACAAGGAGTATGTTATTACAACACCCACTACTCCCTATCCGTGGATCAATTATTTGGGATCACAGGCATTTTTTTCCTTGATTTCAAATACCGCTGGAGGCTACAGCTTCTATAAGGATGCAAAGCTTCGTAGAATAACACGTTATCGTTATAATAATGTTCCATTGGACCTGGGTGGCGGTCGTTATTACTATATTAACGACGGAGGCGATGTATGGTCACCGGGCTGGGCTCCGATTAAAAAGGAGCTGGACAAGTATGAATGCAGACATGGTATGGGTTACACGAAGATTACCGGCGCTCGGGGAGGCGTTGAGACTGAAATAACCTTTTTCGTGCCGATTGATACCAACGCAGAGGTTCATAAGGTGGTTGTTAAGAATACAACCGATAAGATAAAGCAGGTAAAGCTATTCTCCTTCGTGGAATGGTGCCTATGGAATGCTCAGGATGATAGTACCAACTTCCAGAGAAACTATAATACCGGTGAAGTAGAGGTGAAGGGTTCTGTTATTTATCATAAAACAGAATATAAGGAAAGACGCGACCACTATGCGTTCTTCTCCGTAAATGCACCGATTGCAGGCTTTGACTCCGATCGAGAGAGCTTTATGGGAACCTATAATGGCTTCCATAATCCCGATGCGGTTATGGAGGGTCAGTCCCGTAACTCCGTGGCAGATGGTTGGCACCCGATTGCTTCTCATTGTCTGGAGATTAATCTAAATCCCGGAGAAACCAAAGATTTTGTCTTTCTATTAGGTTATGTAGAGAATGCCTTCGAGGAGAAGTTCGAAAGCAAGAATGTAATAAATAAAAAGAAGGCAGAGGCGATGATAGCGCAATACGCCACTACAGCTGCAGTGGACAAGGCCTTTGCTGAGCTCGGAGCATACTGGGAGCAGCTATTGTCCAAGTATAATGTAGACTCCGCAGACGAGAAGTTAAATCGTCAGGTGAATATATGGAATCAGTATCAATGTATGGTTACCTTTAACTTATCCAGAAGCGCTTCCTACTTTGAATCCGGTATCGGCAGAGGCATGGGCTTTCGAGATTCGAATCAGGATCTGCTTGGCTTTGTTCACCAGATTCCGGACAGAGCGCGCG
>JAEYXC010000319.1 GCA_023428655.1 Bacillota bacterium
CTTCAATTCTCAGACCGGTGGATATTATGAAGCAATCCCGGAGGATGAACCACTGTATGGCTCCTATTATCTTATGACGGCTGGGAACTTCACCATTTCTGAGGAGCTGATGAAGGATACGAATCGATTGGCGACGACTTCTGATATTACAAACGGAATCGAAGCAAATGATATTATTGAAAAGCTGATTGCCCTGAAGGAGGATAAGATGCTGTTCAAGCAGGGATCACCGGATGGCTTCTTTCAGACCCTGGTGGCGGAGATTGGTATTGATACCAGTAAGGCGGCTACCTTCTCCGATAGTCAGACCAATATTTTATCCTCCATCACCAATCAGAGATTATCTGTTTCCGGTGTTGATGTGGATGAAGAAGCGATGAACTTGGTGCGTTATCAGAATGCCTATAATTTATCAGCAAAGGTTATTTCCGTAATGGATGAGATATATGATAAGTTAATCAATTATATGGGTGCTTAGTGGTGAGTGCAAAAACATAGACTCTCACAATGGTAGTACACAAATATTACGGGTCAGGAGGTTAGGACAATGAGAATAACGAATAAAATGATGACAAATAATATGATGAGTAATATCAATCGAAATAAGCTTAATATGACCACTTTGGAGCAGCAATACTCCACAGGAAAGAAGATTCAAAGACCTTCCGAAGACCCGATTATTGCAGTAAGGGCCTTGAAGCTTCGTACCAATCTCTCCGAGCTGGAGCAATATTACGGTAAGAATATTCCCGATGCCAAATCCTGGTTGGATGTGACGGAAAGTGCTTTAACAACGGTGAATGGAATTCTTTCCTCGATGAATACCTATTGTGTTCAGGGAAGCACGGATACATTAACGGCGAATGACCGTTCCGCAATAGTTGAGAATCTGGCGCAGCTCAAGCAGCAGATCTATCAAGAGGGTAATACCAATTACGCAGGTAGATATGTGTTCACAGGGTTCAAGACGGACAGCTCACTAATCTTCACGGAGGATACACCGAATCTGTCCTATGATATTACCGAAAATTTCACGGGGCAACAGATTCAGATTATTAATAAGACCATCGGTGGCTATGATTTATCGGACTTTGTGCCCACTGAGAATTTTGACGAGGCGCCGAAGTATGTACAAAGCTACCGGTTGCAATTGTCCTATGACAAGCTAAGTGCGACCAAGCCGAATAGTATTGAATATTCCATAAAGGATTCCAACGGAAATATAGTGCCTCAACCACCCATCCCGATTACCAGGTCATGTTCCCTGGAGGACGAGGGAGTGTATACGCCGGCCAGCGGAGAGATTAATTATATCCATGAGACAGGCGAAATTATTCTTGGAGAAGAGATTTATCAGACTCTTCGTACCGCAGTTAATATCAATACGACATACACTAAGTCCGGATTTGCGAATGGGGAACTGAAGCCGGAGCATTATTTTAACTGTGTAATGACGGACAGCAAGAAGCCGGAGCAAGATCCCATCGAATTCACCAAGGAAGCGCAACAGATTCAATATGAGGTTAATTTCAATCAGAAATTAACGATTAATACCGAGGGCAGCGCTGCGTTCTCCCATACGGTTGGAAGAACCATAAGTGATATTGTGAATGCTGTGAATGAAGTGATCGCAGTAGAGAATATCATTTCCGAAGTAAAGAACCGTCTATCGGATACTTCACTTACGGAAAGTGACAAAGCGCGTTATGAAAAGATGAAGCAGCAGCTGGATACCGAGCTTGAGCTTAAGAAGGAAGTTATGCAGAATGCCTTCGAGAGAGGCATCACAATTTCCTCAAAAGAGCAGGACAGAGTGAATATTGCAGTTGCTGATCTAGGCAGCAGATACGTGCGACTGGAGCTTACGGAGGATCGCCTATCCAGTCAAAAGGTGGATTTTGAAGATCTGTTATCCAAGAATGAGGATGCGGACATTGCGGAGACGATTATTAAATACAGTGCCGCGGAGACCATCTATAATGCATCTCTTTCTGCAGCATCTAAGGTTGTCCAGAGTACCCTACTTGACTTCTTATAAAATTTTTGATTTATCATAGGAGGTCAAATGAGGGATAGTAAGCTGCGTGTGATTATTTATGGGAAGATGCGATAGTCTACAAAAAAATAATGTAAAATATTCGTAGTTCCTGTATAATGTCAATATATAAAGCAAATGTAATTCAAAATGGAAGGGAAGGCGAAAGGGATGCTGGTTAGGACGAGACATTTTGGAGAAATTGATCTTGATGAGAATAAGATAATATATTTTGAAAACGGAATATTTGGATTTGAGGATTATAAAGAATTTACACTATTATATGATGATGAGGATGGCGAACGACCGGATATCTCCTGGTTACAAAGTCTGAATGAGCCTGCACTGGCAATACCGGTAGTCAATCCATTTATTGTGAAGCCGGATTATAACCCGGAGGTGGAGGATGAATTATTAAAGCCCCTCGGCAACCTGGTGGAAGAGAATATTGTCGTTTTAATTTCCATTACAGTGCCGGAAGAGGTGGAGAAGATCTCAGCGAATTTAAAAGCTCCCTTTATCATAAATTCGGATGAGCGTAAGGGTGCTCAGATCGTAGTGGAAAACCAGGATTATGAGGTTAAGTATTATTTCTATGAGCAGCTAAAGGCGCATAAGGTGACAAAGGAGGGCAAATAGTATGCTGGCCCTATCAAGAAAAGCAAATGAATCAATTGTTATAGGAAA
>JAEYXC010000365.1 GCA_023428655.1 Bacillota bacterium
GGATTGGAGGAGCGATTGACGGAAAATGGCAAGAATTTGTCGGGGGGACAGAGGCAAAGAATATCCATTGCCAGAGCTATAGCAAAAAATGCAGAAATCCTATTTGTTGATGAAGGAACCTCTAGCTTGAATGAAGAGCTGGGAAGAGAGATTGAAAAGGTATTTCTGGCCCTCGACAATACGGTTATTGCCATTAGTCATAGGTTCTATGAAGGGGTAACGGAGCATTATGATTATGTTCTGGAGGTAAAAAATGGAACTGTTAATCGCTATAGGGCGCAGGAATATTTCGATGAGGTGATCACATGCTAAAAAAGTATTATACTATATTACCTTATCTGGTTCTGGCCTTAGCTACTGCAGCGGCTTCTGCCATTCTGGATGGCCTTGTCACAATTAAGATGATGAAGCTGTTAGATTATGCCCTAAGCCACGAGCTTTCGCTAATGAAGGAGAAGGTGCCGGAGTTGCTTCTCCTAGCGACAGGGATGGTCCCGGCCGGTATTCTTACGGCAATGGCAGGTAATTATTATAAAAGAAGAGCCAGTGTCAGTATGAAGAACTATTATATACATAGAGTATTCGGCAAAAATATCGCAGAATTTCAAAAGGAAAATAATGCGGCATATCTGTCTGCAATGACGAATGATTTTGATACCCTTGAGAATAATCTGATCACCGGAGTATATTCCGTAGGCAGTGGAACCATACAATTTCTAACTGGTTTTTGGATCCTTTCGACCATTGATCTGAGGATGCTTTTACTGGCGGCGGGGATTGTAATGTTTAATCTGATCATATCGATGGTTACTTCTCGAAAAACTAAGAGGGCATATAAAGAGCGCAGTGATATGTTTGACGGATATACTTCACATATTAAGGAGATTTTATCAGCCTTTCATATTGTTAAGAATTATAATCTTCAGGACCGGGTTACGAAGGATTATTACACTAAGAGTGAGGAGATTCAGCAAAAGGGATTTCATATAGAACGGCTGTTTACTTATGTAATCAGTATACAGCATTTTTTTATCAATGGCTCGTTGTATGGAGTAATTGGTGGGATAGGCTATCTTGCGGTTATTGGTAAGGTGACTCCCGGCGGCTTGCTACTGGTGGTTCAGGGGATTCAAAGGATGATGTGGCCCTTGTTCAATATAAGCGAAAACCTACCGAAGCTGTTTACCTCCGGTGATTTAATTCGTAAGCTGGAGAAAACACTGGAAAATTCTGATACATACGAAGAACAGTTCGCTCTCAAGGATTTTCAACAGGAAATCAAGCTGGAACAGGTGGAGTTCTCTTATGAGAAGGAGGAACAATTAATCCTTGAGGATATCAACCTTAGTTTTAAGAAGAATGGAAAATATCTTATTGTCGGTCCCAGCGGTGGCGGAAAGTCCACTTTACTGAGACTACTGCGTAAATATTATCAGCCGACGTCCGGAAGAATCCTAATTGACGGATATGATTTGCGGGATGTAAAGAGAGATACTTACTATCGATTGATTGCCAATGTGGAGCAGCAGGTATTTCTTTTTGAGGACACAATAAGGAACAATATAACCCTGTACAAGGAGTATACGGACGAGGAGCTGGAAGCTGCATTAGAAGCTTCCGGACTGACGGATTTCGTTAGGAATTTACAGGAAGGTCTAAATTCCATGATTTATGACAGTGGGAAGAATATTTCAGGAGGAGAACGAAGCAGGATTGTAATAGCTAGGGCTCTATTAAATAAAGCCAGTATCTTATTGATGGATGAAGCCTTTGCTTCACTGGATATGGAACGAGCCAGGGAAATAGAGAAAACCATATTAGGCTTAAAGGATATTACCGTGATTAATGTGAGCCATGTTATTTTTCAAGATACAAGAGCACTTTATGATCAAGTAGTTACAGTAAAGAAGAGGATATATTAAGGGATTTTGGAGTTCAAATATCGAGATAGGAAAGGAATTACTAGCCATGAGAAGACAGGACAGAGAGATTACGGATTTAAATGAAATATTAGATATTATCAAGCAGTGTGATGTGTGTAGAATAGCATTCTTCGGGGAGGAATATCCCTATATTGTTCCATTGAATTTTGGAGTAACCTTTGATGGATCGAATTTCAAGCTATACTTCCATGCAGCCAAGGAGGGCACAAAGCTAGAACTGCTTCGTAAGAATCCAAAGGTGGGCTTTGAGATGGACTGTAATCATAATCTAGTGATGCGGGATAACGGAGCCTGTACCATGGAATTTGAGAGTGTCTGCGGTAACGGAACCATACGAATTGTAGAAGACGAGGAGAAACCCCTTGGTCTGACGGTTCTGATGGGACAGTATCACGGAGAAAACGAATGCAATTTCCCGGAGCAGGTTCTTAAGGTGACGGAGGTAATGGAGCTGACCGTGAAGGAGATTACCGGCAAGAGGCTGAAGGTTAATAAGTGAGAAGAATAGAAAATATCTACCATGTATAAAAGTAATCATATGTAGTAGATTATCAATATGAATGGGTATATTTTAAGAGGTCTCCTTAAAGAAGACAGATTTGAAGGAAGTATATAAATAGGAGATACAGAGTTGTTCAAACTGGATATTGGATTTTCTGATAATGGTGCACTTTTATATAGAACAGGATAAGGCCATCAAGAATTGGTCAGGATGGTCTTATGATATCGGCTCCAGCGAAAAGCTAGTAGGAAGCTTTCAAATAGGGATTGAGCAGATGAAGCATAGGAAGAAGTAAATATTATATTATTACTTGTTTTTGCTATCAAGAAAAATATTAAAATCAGAGATTAATTGATTATCATCTGGATAAAACAATATTTTTACTAGAAATTCATAGATTGTTAGTTTATCATCAATTTCATAGTTTTCACTTTTGTTTTTCAAAATGTATGTATGTAGCCTGTTTAGTGTTTGGAATAATTCATTATATTCCCTGTATGAAGATATATGAAATACTTCTAATGCGTCATGCAAATTAGATAATGACTGATAGTAACATCGTATTTTTTCCTCAGTATCTATTTTGTCATAATCCATACTTAATCCACCCATAGCATCTGAAATTGCATTGGTAAAAACAAGGTCTATTTCCTTCTGCAATCCATCTTTTTCTATTTTACCTATAAATAGTAATACTGAAGAAATTATTAATAATATGGTTAGAGAAAAAAGCATCATATTTTTTGATATTTTCATGTGATTCTCCTTAGAAAAGTTAAGTTATTAATATTTCACAATTTATAATTATCACTTATTTAATGCATCCATGTTAATTCCTATTACATTTTTCACTTATTACAAATATCAATAACTACCATAAACTGATGATTGGTAATATTATACATTATACTATAACTTAAAATCAATGTATTTATAATCCGCATTTAAATTAGAAAATGAGATGGAAAATAAAGGGTGATTGTTGGCTATATAACTTGTTTAAATAATATTTGACAAATATAATCATTTATGCTACTATAACTTAGTGTGCCGCACAACGAGGTATAAGCTCTATGCCGAAAAGGTTATTATCATCTTTTAGGATGGACACCGAAGTTGGCGAGTAATGATAATAGGAGGTGCCAATATGTACGCAATTATTGCAACTGGTGGAAAACAGTACAAGGTAGCGGAAGGCGATATCATTAGAGTTGAGAAGCTTGGTTTAGAAGCTGGAGCAACTGTTACTTTTGATCAGGTACTTGCAGTAAATAAGGGTGAGTTAGTAGTAGGAAATCCTACTGTAGCAAACGCTAAGGTTTCTGCAACTGTAGTTGAAGAAGGCAAGAGCAAGAAAGTTATTGTTTTCAGATACAAGAGAAAGTCCGGATATCACAAGAAGAATGGTCACAGACAGCCATTTACCAAGGTTAAGATTGAAAAGATTAATGCATAGGTAGATGTGATATGATTAACGTATCCATATATAAAAATGCAGAGAATTTGATTACCGGCTTTAAACTGTCCGGACATGCCGA
>JAEYXC010000366.1 GCA_023428655.1 Bacillota bacterium
GTATTCCGGAAAGTCAAAAAAGGGCTATTATATTACCTTTTACGGGAAAAAATTATTTTTATATAATCCTAGTAATTCCTATCCTATATATGATATAATTGTAAACGAAAAAACGCTACATATTACAAATAGCTTTTACCTTCCGTTCCAATTTGGCAATATTATCACGAGAGAGTACGCGGAGGAAAAAAGGACGTTTTCCGAGGAGGAAGCACAGATAATAGCCAAGGAGCGGTTGAATCGGTATTTTAAGAAATTAATCGAAAATGACGTGTTAATTACTGAGAATAATGTTAAAATAACTATTGAGAATAAGAAGTGTATCACCAGCGGGAGAATTCGTGTGGAGGAACCGGCTTGGGAATACAAGACTATATTGGAAGATGAGTGGAGGATAGAACCGGCAGATGAGCATAATGGAGACAATAATTGATATCCCCGCAGAGCATGAGAAAAATGTATTTGGTGGGTTTGATGCTTATGTTAAGACAATTGAGAGAGCATTTAATGTTACAATAATCGCAAGAAACGGAGAGATTAAGGTCGTTGGCGCCGCAGCGGATGTTACTAAGGCAAAAAGCGTGTTTATGCAGCTATTGGAGCTTTCCAAACGAGGTAATCAGATTACGGAGCAAAATGTTAACTATGCAATATCTTTAGGTTATGAAGATAAGGAAAGAGCCATTGTAGAGATCGATAAGGATCTAATCTGTCATACGATTAGCGGAAAACCGATTAAGCCGAAGACACTCGGACAGAAGACCTATGTTGATCAGATACGCAAAAAAATGATTGTATTTGGTGTAGGTCCTGCGGGTACCGGTAAGACTTATCTTGCTATGGCAATGGGTATTACCGCTTTCAAGAATGATGAAGTGAATAAAATAATATTAACCCGCCCTGCCATTGAGGCCGGAGAGAAGCTTGGTTTCTTACCTGGTGATCTACAGAGTAAGGTGGATCCTTACCTTCGTCCCCTGTATGATGCTTTATATCAGATTATGGGGCCGGAAGCCTATATTAAGAACACAGAAAAGGGACTTATCGAGGTTGCACCTTTAGCATATATGCGAGGCAGAACCCTGGAGAATGCATTCATTATATTGGATGAAGCCCAGAATACTACACCAGCACAGATGAAGATGTTTTTAACAAGAATCGGCTTTGGTTCCAAGGTGGTAATCACCGGTGACCAGACGCAGAAGGATCTGCCTCTTGGTCAACAATCCGGCTTGGATGTTGCTTTAAAGGTCCTAGGCAAGATTGAAGATATCGGATTTTCCTATTTGACCAGCCAGGACGTTGTTCGTCATCCCCTGGTACAAAAGATTGTCAAAGCATATGATTCCTATGAGGAAAGACAAAAGCGCTATGAAAATAAGACCATGGAGAAGGATAAGCAAAAGAGCATAAGGCGAGTCAATATTAAATCCGAAAAGATCAGGGGAAATCGTAATGAAAGCAGGTAAGCAAAGGGATTTCCATCGGCAGGAAATCAATACTATTACATTGAATAGGAGTGAGGAGGATAGAAGACAAAAGAATTCTATCCTTATTACCGTGTTACCCATATTGTCGATGATCGCTTCCATACTACCGGGAATCATGAATAAGTCCTCCGGATTAGAGATTGCTAAGGTCGCAATTCTGACCTTAATCTTAACTACGGTATCAACCTTCTATATTCGCTTGAATATGGAAACAATTTCAACAAAGAGGCTGGCAAAGACCATTATTACCCTAAGCTATCTAGGTTCAATCGTCCTTTTGCTTCTGATTCCGGAGCCTTATCTCTACTGTTTTTGGATGCTTGGCGGTCTGGTAGTGGCCATGACCATCGATAATAATCTGGGATTATTGTTTCATTTTAGTTTATCCTTTATCCTGGGGATAAGTCTGGAGCCCAAGCCGGAGATTATCATTCATATTCTGATTATCGGAGTAGTCATGAATCTCCTTGCCGGAGCACTTCGGGTAGCTTCGACTGCCATCTACGCCATGATCATTATCCTATCAACTAATGTGACCTTATCCTTTGTTATCAATAATTTTATCTTTGATACAAAGGTTAGTTATAATTATTTATATTCCTTATTTAGTATCTTAGCGGTACTTGTTACCGCCTTTTTGTTATGCTTGTTATATAATTCTATTACAGCGAATGACAGGTCGACTATGGCGGAGGAAGAGATCGCAGTGGCACAAGCCGGTGAAGCTCTCCTTTCTCCCTCGATCAATCCGGCAGAGCTAAGTGCCCAGAGTATAATCTTAGAGCATTCTGAAACAATAGGTGACGCTATGTCGTCTAAGGAAGAAGAGATTACGAAGCCGGAACGGATTATTGGAACCAGCTCCAACTACGATGTTCTATGTTCAGTGACAAATGAGCTGTTGCTTCAACTGAAGGAGCATTCCGAGTCCCTTTATGCTCATGCTCTTCATATTGCGGATCTATCCGAACGAGCTGCAAAACGAATTGAAGCATCCGAGCAGTTGGCGAAAGCCGGCGGCTTGTATCATGAGATTGGCAAGCTAAAGGGTAGGAATTATATTGAAGAAGGGCTACTGATTGCAGAGGATTATGCATTTCCCGAGGAACTGAAGGCCATTATACGGGAGCATAATATTAAATACGATAAACCCCGTTCTGTAGAAGCAGCAATTGTTATGCTATCCGATTCTGTAGTATCTACCATTGAATACATAGAGAGAACAGAGGAAAAAAAGCATAGCACAAATAAGATAATTGATAATATTTTTCAGATGCGTATGGATAAAGGAACCTTTGATGGTGTTAATTTGACTCTGAAGGATTTTAAATTACTCAAGGAATTCTATCAGAAGGAGTTTCAATCGGATCATCATTAACGGAAGAAAGTGAGAGCTTATGACCATTTATTTTGATTATGAGGTGTCGGATCAGTTTGATTTTGACTTTGAAGCTATGGCGAATAAGGTAGTAGAAGCCTGCTTGGATTTTGAGCAATGCCCTTATGAGGCAGAGGTTAGTATTTTGTTGACGGATAATGAGCAGATTAGAGAGATTAATCAGGAGTTTCGAAACATTGATGCACCGACGGATGTTTTGTCCTTTCCCGTCATTGATTACGATACGCCGGGAGATTTTTCTACCTTGGAGGAGGATACTGCCACATATTTTCATCCCGAGTCCGGAGAATTACTATTGGGCGATATCGTGATTTCCCTAGAACGAGCGACAACACAGGCAGAGGAGTATGGTCATTCTCTACAGCGTGAGCTTGCCTTTCTGATTGCCCATAGCATGTTCCATTTGTTTGGCTATGATCATATGGAGGAGGAAGAACGAAGGATCATGGAAGAGAAGCAGAAGACGGTTCTAAGTCAGCTGCAAATCCTGCGATAATATTGTGAAAATAAAGAGCAATTTTCACACTTGGAAGTCTGTGTCTGCGAAATCCTCTGCACTAACTAATACAAAGGGTAGGCTTTGTGTGATAATGTGAAAATAAAGAGCAATTTTCACACTTAGAAGTTTGTGCCTGCGAAATCCTCGGCACAAACTAAAACAAAGGGTAGGCTAGGTGTAATAATGTGAAACTATAAGAAAGGTATGAAGAATACATGAAAAGAAGCATTTATTATGTACTGATGATGCTAATGGCTATCCTTTTACTGGCTGGCTGCAAGAAGAAGGATGGTTATAACGGAAGTGTAATACAGGATTATCAACAACAATATGATAAAAATCAAAACGAAAATGTAACAGCAACACCGGAGATAACACCAACCTCACCACCCGTGGAAGAAAATCACGACGGTATGATGAGAAGCTATTTGAGCGGTTTGTGGGTTCCCATTGAGGTGGGTACCAAACGTCCCTACGCATTTCAGTTCAGTAATTTCAAAACGGTTGGAAACCAATGGGGGATCAGCCAAGCAGATATCGTTTATGAATGTATCGTAGAAGGCGGTATTACCAGATTGTTAGGGATTGGAGAGAATTATACGGGGGATCGTATCGGGTCTACGCGAAGCTCAAGGCATTATTTTGTAAGCATAGCAGATGAGTATGACGCAATCTATATCCATTATGGTAAGACCAAATATGCGGTCGCTAAGATTAAAGAACTGGGTATCGATAATCTGGATGGTGAGAGCGGTATCGGTACCACGGTATTTTATCGTGATAAATCGTTGAAAGCTCCCCATAACGCCTTCGCCACCCTCTCGGGTATCCAAAAGGGAATTGAGAAGCTGAAATATGAGACCAAATACGAAGAAAACTACGAGCCACACTACAAATTCTATGAAGAGGATACGGATTTATCCGAAGGAACAGTGGCTGATAAGATATCGTTAAAATTCTCAGGCTATACAACACCTACTTTTGAATATAATTCCACGGACAAGCTATATTACCGTAATCAATTCGGAGGTCCTCATAAGGATTCTCTGACCGGTGAACAGCTACGTTTTAAAAATATCATTGTACAATTCGTGAAGGAATGGGATATTGATCGAAATGATTATCAGACCATGGATCTGGAGAATGCAACCGGTTCCGGCTATTACATCACCAATGGCAAGATGATAAAAATCACATGGAAGAAGAATGAAGCGACGCGTCTGATGCGTTATTATAACGAAGCAGGGGAGGAGCTTACGATTAACCCTGGAAAGACCTATATTACCCTATTTCCCAGGGATCGCGTAGAGGATGTTGTGATGAAGTAATAAAGCTACGTGCATAATGTGGGCTTGAGAACAGGAGAACATACACAGGATAAAAAAGTCAAGCGTACAGCTATGAAAAAGGAGAAGGAATATGTCATCGCATAATAAAAGTAACCATTTTTTGATACAGGGAAGTATTCTGGCCATAGCCTCTATATTAGTTCGTATCATCGGACTCTTATATCGTATTCCAATGGTACGAATCATTGGAAGAGAGGGAACGGGATTATATACCAATGCCTTTGAGGTATACAGTATTGCATTAATCCTTTCCTCCTATAGTATTCCCATGGCGGTATCAAAGCTGGTTGCAACAAGAAGAGGGAATAAGGAGCATCGTAATTCTTATCGTATCTTTTTAGGTGCGATGATGGTTGCTGTGACCGTTGGTCTCCTTGCTACTTTGATTTTATTCTTTGGTGCCAAATATATCGCAACCTATCTTTTAGCCAGTCCGGATACGGAATTGCCCCTTAAAGTCCTTGCTCCCACCATATTTGTATTTTCTATAGCAGGAGTGTTTCGAGGCTTTTATCAGGGAAAGAATACGATGATACCAACGGCCGTGTCACAGGTGTTGGAGCAGATTGTTAACGCAATTGTCAGTGTTGCTGCTTCCTGGTTTTTGATAAAAAATAACAGTGCTGCACCGAATATGTCCGCTTATGGTGCGGCGGGTGGAACCCTTGGTACCTTTGTCGGAGCTAGCATCGCACTGCTATTCTTATTATTTGTATTTGTAATCTATAAACCCGTATTAAATAAACAGATGAGACATGATAAAACGGAACATCGTGAAAGCTATGTGGATATCTTTAAGCTGTTGGCTCTTACGATTGCACCGATTATAATCAGTCAGACCGTATATCAGATCAGTGGTCTCATTGACAGCTCCTTATTTGGGCATATTATGAGTGGTAAAGTGATTGCAGACTTTGATCTGCCTGTTTTGGCAAAGGAGGGAGCCGTAGCGGGACAGCTTTATGAGCAAAAATTCCGTAACACCCTCATCGGTATTTACAGCGGTGAATACCGTCTGCTCACCAATGTACCCGTGGCCGTTGCTACCGCCATCGGTGCTGCCATTGTCACTACGATCTCTATGGATATGGCTAGAGGTTGGATTGATTCTATCTGTCATAAGGTGCAGGCAGCAATTAAGTTTAACATGATTATTGCAATACCCGCTGCAGTTGGAATGGCAGTATTAGCATCTCCCTTTATGACCCTGATTTTTAAGG
>JAEYXC010000339.1 GCA_023428655.1 Bacillota bacterium
CAAATGGTAGTATATTTAAGGAGAAGAAGCCTTATGCAGTTGTATTGAGGGTTAATAATACAAAGGAGGTTTACCATGGGCAGCTATGAAAACATTGTAAAGATCGAAGAGATGAGAAGACGTATGGAAGAGGGTGATACGGCTTCTGCTCAAAAGATTCTTGATACAATGGAATTAAAGAAAGTGAAAAACATGTCCGACCTTAGCTTAATTGCAGAGGTTTTCGCGGAAAATGAAAGATATGAGGAAGCGCTACCGCTTTATCTTAGAATATATGAAAAAACAAAATCCAGAAAATCCTTGTTTCAATTAGTGGATATATATATTAGACTCCAGAATCATAAGGAAGCCGAATTTTACCTAATGGAGTATGAAAAGCTTGCTTCCAAGGATTTCTACAAATATATCTTTCGTTATAGAATCGATAAGCTAAAGGGTGAACCTTATGAGACGCTGATCGCGACACTGGAGACCTTAAAGAGTACAGAATATATGGAAATGTGGGCTTATGAGCTGGCCAAAAACTATTATAAGGCAGGCATGGAGAAGGAATGTATTCAAGAATGCTCTGATATCATTCTCTGGTTTGGCGAAGGGATCTATGTGGAAAAAGCGAGACTCCTGCGTTCCTATTATTCCGGGGAGACGGATAAGGAAATGATCATGGAGGAACTGAAGCGTCGTGCAATGGAGGATACCGGAAGGCTTGCAAATGCCACAGAGGAAAGCACGGCTGAGATACCAAATGAGACTATGGAGTACTCTTCAAGCGCCGAGGAATATGGGTTGGCAGCGGTGTCTGGAGAAGAAGAGGAAATAGCAACGACTGAAGAATTTCCTATGGGAGAAGCAGATTCTATGGGAGAAGAGGATCCTCTTGGGGGGGAGCAGCCTATAAGGGAAGGTCATCCCGTTAGCGAAAAGAATTCCATGGAGGAAGAGCTTGTGGAAGAGCTACCGTCGGGAGAGGAAGCCTCTGTAGAGGAGGAGTTGGATCTCCCCCTACCATCAATCAGCTCGGAGCAAGAGCTTGCCGAGCAGGAGGTGGAGCAGGCAATTTATCAGCTCTTGGAAGAAGAGGAAATGGATGAGGAGGATAAAAGGCTAAAACAGTTTGCAGAGGACCTGCAGATTGATATGGATGAAATATTTGGCAACTTCCTGCATGTAAAAAGCGTAAAAAAGCAGCTCGTTAAGAGCCTGGAAGGGATCCTCGATATAAATACTAAGACGGTGCAGCTTCTGATTACAGGAACGAATGGCTCCGGAAAGACGACCTTAGCCAAGGATATTACAATGTTCCTCTATAAAACAGGGAAGCTGAATTCCTCTAGAATCGCAAAAATCAAAGGGGAGAAATTAAACTCGATTGATATTATGTCAAAGAAGGACACCTTGAGGGATTGCTGTCTTGTTGTAGAAAACGCAAGTGACTTAAGAAGAGAAACCATTGAAGGCTTGATAGAATTATGCCGTATCTTAAAGGGAAGTATTGCTGTAGTATTCGAAGAAAACAAGAAAAACATAAATAAGCTTTTTAGAGAATATCCTCAGCTAATGGATCTGTTTAAGAATCGTATTCATTTACCGACATATACGATGGAGGAGCTTCAGGGGTTTGCTTTTGCATGCCTGAAACAAAAGGATTATTGTTTGAATCAAAAAGCGCAACCGATTCTAATGCATAAGCTGAATCAGATTGTAAAACAATATGAGCCGAATAGGCATCTGGAGCAAATCAATCAATTGATGCAGTCGGCTATGGATGCTGCGGATATCCGAGCAGGGAAACAATTATCAAGACTTGCTTCCCAAGGCAGACTTAGTGACTTAGAGGTGCTAACCATTCTTTCAGAAGATCTCATGATTATACCTTAAACTGGATTGTGATGTCATTCGGAAGCTTTTGTCCCTTCTTGGATTTCACATTGGTTGTCACATGCAGCAAATAGGATTCATTCTTTGCATAAGGCGCCAATGGTTCAATCTCGATGCAATTCCCGACAGAATCATAGCGAATATTCGTAGGTAGTGGGGTTTGATTCATCGAGGTAACATATAAATTTCGGTTATTAACGGTAGCCGGATTTAAAGGAGCAGTAAATTTGATTTTCCATACAAAGCTACCGGTCTTAAATTTTAAGCTTTGCTTTACCCGGTTTTTTACACTGCCCTCTACCGATTCAATCGTGATAAAATTATTGGCCATATTACTCATCTCCATGATTAATTAAAAAATTGAAGTAAATGCTACAGAAGTCCTATTGCTAAATTATATTATAGCATAAAATATTCAAACTTCAACTACCTTGGAATATTTTGATAAAATAATGTAAATTTATGTAAAGAAAAAAGGGCGCTAGGTAAAATAAAGGAAATTTTCCTTTAGATAAACATTGCTTTAGGAGAATATATGAGCATTTCCGTCTTACAATATAAGTATCGGATTTTTTAAAAATCTGATCATAAAGCTTAGCTTGGAGGTGGATGAAAGGATGCATGGAGGATAATGGAGTGTATAATTATAGGGGATTTTGTAATAAAAGCAAATTTGCTTTTTTGAAAAAACAATTTACAAAACAATACTTTGTGGTATAATCAAAGTGACGATAAAAAATTAACAAATTATTCATGTAATTTATATGCAAAATTAACAAACTTAAGTTCGATAAAATATGAGGTGTGCAATGGAGCAATATATTATGAAAGGCGGAAAGCCGCTCGTTGGTGAGGTGACAATCAGTGGTTATAAAAATGCAGCCTTAGGAATCATCGCTGCAGCTGTTATGACTGATGAAACTGTTAAAATAGAAAATGTACCCGACATAAAAGATATTGACGTTCTATTACAGGCGATTGAAGACATTGGTGCCAAAGTAAACCGTATCAACAGAAATACCATTTCTATTAATGGAAGTAAGATTAACACAGTTGATGTGGATTTTGATTATGTAAGAAAGATTCGAGCATCCTATTATCTGGTAGGAGCATTACTTGGTAAGTATAAAGGGTCAAAGGTAGCCTTACCCGGTGGCTGTAATATCGGCAGTAGACCGATTGAACAGCATATCAAGGGCTTTGAGGCACTTGGTGCGGAGGTAAAGATTGAGCATGGTTTGATCTGTGCCGATGCAGATGAATTAAAGGGAGCCCATATTTACTTTGACTGCTCCAGCGTTGGAGCTACCATCAATGTTATGATGGCTGCAGTTATGGCGGATGGACTTACCATTTTGGAAAACTCTGCGAAGGAACCACATGTGGTAGATGTTGCAAACTTCCTAAACAGCATGGGTGCCAATATTAAGGGTGCCGGCACGGATGTGATCCGTATTAAGGGTGTTACGAAGCTTCATGGAAGCGAATATTCTATTATTCCGGATCAGATTGAGGCAGGAACCTTTATGTTTGCCGCTGCTGCAACCAAAGGAGACATTCTGATTAAGAATGTAATACCGAAGCATTTAGAAGCATTTACTGCAAAGCTATTAGAAATCGGTGCGCAGGTTGAAGAATTTGATGATATGATTCGTGTAAAAGCGGATGGAAAATTAGGCAATACCCATGTTAAAACCTTGGTTTATCCCGGATTCTTAACAGATATGCAGCCGCAGATGACAACCTTATTAGCGATTTCCAAGGGAACCAGTATAGTTACGGAGAGTATTTTCGAGAATCGTTTTAAATATGTGGATGAGTTAACACGTATGGGTGCATCCATTAAGGTGGAAGGAAATACGGCAATTATTGAAGGTGTGGATCGGTTGACCGGTGCCAGTGTATGCGCTCCGGATCTTCGTGGCGGTGTGGCCTTGGTAATGGCAGGACTTATGGCAGAAGGCTATACCATTGTTGAGAATATTGAATTTATCGAACGTGGATATGAGAAGTTCGAGAGCAAGATGCAGCAATTAGGTGCAGCAATGATTAAGGTGGACTCAACGGATATGAAATCAATTAAGAAATTTAAGCTTAAGGTTGGTTGATTATTTAGACAAATAGAAGGCTATGTGAAATAATAATTCTTTGGAATGATTTATTATTTCACATAGCCTTCTTTTATAGTTCTTAATTATTATTATGCTAAAGCAATGATTCGAAGTTCTCGTTGTTTGGATAAATCGATAAATTGATTCTCGACTCGTACGACAGGGCGGGAAAGCTCCGAATAATTGATAAGAACAACCTCGCCTATCTGATTATTACTAAGTCGAACATTGTTTTTAATATAGGTCTCGGCAATGCTCTGCATAAAGGTAAATAAGTATTTTGGATCATACTTTTTATAGCCCTCGGATTCAATAATGGACATAACCTCAAAGGGACATAGAGGACCTCGATAAACTCTCGGACTGGCCATTGCATCATAGACATCTGCAATCGCTACCAGCTTGGAATAGGAATCAATTTTATCACTGGTATAACCAAAGGGATAACCGCTTCCATCACAGCGCTCATGATGCAACAAAGCTACCCTTTTAATTCTGAGGTCGAGATCCTGATGCTTTAGGATCTGATACCCTAAGTAGGAATGAGTCTGTATGGTAGTATATTCCTCCTCGGTTAACTCAGCGGGTTTTAGTATAATCTCTGAAGGAACAAGTAGTTTACCGATATCATGAAGTAGTCCGCACAGGGTAATAATCTCCAAATCCTCCGGACTAAAGTGTAGCCATCGACCTATAATATTGCAGATTAAAGCGACGTTCAGGGAATGAACGTAGGTGGCATCATCATAATTACGTATGCACTGCAGCATATTAATTACATCCATGCCACAGCTACCGTGAAAAAGTATTTTGCTTGCATCGGCTAGGAGATGATCCGTATCGATGGAGATATTACGAGCAACAATTCCTTCAAAATTGCTTCGGATTCCTTCCACGGTTTGCTGATATGCCAAACGGAAGGCCTTAAAGGATTCGCTTTCTTTAAGCTTTTTATAGTATGTATCCGGTCTCAATGCTGCTTGGGCGTCCTGGCTAGAGGTAATGGTATAGATATTAAGCTCTAATACAGAGTAAAATTCCAGTCTGGTAATAATTTTATCGGTTAGAGTAGTATCCTTTTTCATGATTAGCAAGCCATCCTTAGAGAGTAAATCGGAGGCTGCCACCATTCCGGGCACTGCCTGGGACAAAGAAATTTTTCTACTTTTCATCATTTGTGTAATCCGTAAGGGATACGGAATATAGGTCTCCTTTCAGGCCAAAATAATCTAAAATATTACTAAATTTAGTATAAAAACAATTCTGGATAAAGTCAAACATAACCGTTCGACACGACAGTATTTGTGGAATATAACCCAATATTGCTACTTGGACCAAAAAAACCACTTGACTAGTTCTTGCTTTCGTTATATTCTAATCTTACAAGATAAACTATAATTTCATATTACACATTTCTCTTATTCAGAGTGACGGAGAGTAAAGGCTCTATGAAGTCACGGCAACCCCATAACCGGAAGGTGCCAACCTGAGCGAGTAATCGAACAATAAGAGGATTTGATAAACTATGGTATCAAGTCCGCGTATTGCGGGCTTATTTTTTTATTTTAAGAATGGAGGCATTATGCAAAAGAGATTATTTACTTCAGAATCAGTGACCGAAGGACATCCGGATAAAATCTGTGATCAGATATCGGATGCAGTACTGGATGCGATACTGTTACAGGACCCAATGAGCAGAGTGGCTTGTGAGACTGCGATTACCACAGGCTTAGTCTTAGTAATGGGAGAGATTACAACGGAAGGCTATGTAGATATTCAAAAAATAGTACGTGACACAATTCGTGGAATTGGTTATGATCATTCAGAATATGGCTTTGACGCGAACACCTGTGGTGTTATCGTGGCACTCGACGAGCAGTCCAAGGATATTGCATTAGGCGTTGATACTGCACTTGAGGTCAAAGAGAATACCGCAGAAGACGAGGAGTTTTCTAAGATTGGTGCAGGAGATCAGGGAATGATGTTCGGCTATGCGACCAACGAGACAGAGGAATATATGCCCTATCCCATTTCTCTTGCTCATAAGCTGACCCAGCAGTTAACAAAGGTTAGAAAAGAAGGAAGCTTAAATTACCTTCGTCCGGATGGGAAGTCCCAGGTTACTGTGGAGTATGATGATAACGGAAAGCCGATTCATATTAATGCGGTTGTATTATCCACTCAGCATA
>JAEYXC010000472.1 GCA_023428655.1 Bacillota bacterium
CTCTCTTCTACTTTCTTTCTAGCCAACGCTTTCACCGCCTTCTTCCTTCATCGCAGCTCTTCGTATCGGTGATAGGAAGGATTTTAGTTTTTCTTCGATCACTCTGGGATTTTCTCCAGCCTGAATGGACAGAAGTCCCTCCACCATAACCTCTTTAATCATTATTTCCTGTGAATTCTTTGCTTTCAGCTTTGTTGACACCGGAATACAGATCCAGTTAGCAATCATGGAGCCGTAGAAGGTAGTAATTAGGGCAACTGCCATGTTTGGTCCGATGGCTTTTGCATCATCCATCTTCTTAAGCATGTTAACAAGACCGATCAAAGTACCGATCATACCCCAAGCGGGACCCATAGCTGCAAGACCGTCCCAAAAGGATATTTTGCTGGCGTGCCTTGCTTCAATACAGTTAAGCTCCGTCTCCAAAATACTTCGTACCAATTCCGGATCTGTTCCGTCTACAATTAGAAGAACACCCTTTTTCAAAAACTCGTCATCAACTCCGTTCGCCGCCTCTTCCAGTGCTAATAAGCCTTCTTTTCTGGCAACATTGGATAAATCAATAATTTGTCTTATGGTCTGTTCCTCATTGGCTGGAAGGGTCGTCAAAATATGCTTAAAGCTTGCAAGGTTTTCCAAAAAGCCCTTGATGCTTGAGGACATAGCAAGCATACAGCAAAGACCGCCACCGATCGTAATAAATACCGATGGTATATCGACAAAGTTCATGATTACTGATATGCTCGGCTGACCTACCAAAATACCATATATAGTAACAACTAAGCATAGGACTAAACCCAAAATGGACGCTAAATCCAAAATTACCACCTTCCATCTACATTATTTTTAACCGAAACCTGCTTGTTCCCCTACAAATCTCGACCAAATATTTCTTTTTTGTATAATATTACAAGATTTCTAACCTCTTGTCTACTTTCTTTTACGATGATCTTATTCCCCGATGTTAAAGTAATAACGGTGTCTGGAGACTCCTCAACCTTTTCGATCATATCCGCGTTTATAATTAATTTTGTGTCATTTAGCCTGGTAACCTCTATCATATCCCCAACCTCCTACTCGGTATTTCATCCGAAAACTTTGTCGTCCGATATCGATATTTCACTGTTCCACAAAGCTATTTATTTATGAAACGGGCGGCAGTTCACACCGCCACCCGTCATTACTGACATATGGCATTCCTATTCATACATCAGCCCTGTGTTATCTCTTCAAATTAATCAATTCTTCCAACAAGGAGTCAGATGTTGTTATTATTCTCGAATTAGCCTGAAAGCCTCTTTGCGTCGTAATCATATCCGTAAATTGCTGGGATAGATCTACGTTTGACATCTCCAACACACCCGTTGTTAAACTACCGCCTCCCTGCGTAGGATCCTGTCCAATTCCATCAAAACCACCGGAATTCTGCGTCGCTGCAAACATGCTGTTACCAACTGCCTCAAGGCCTGCCGGATTCGAAAAGCTTGCTACTGCGATCTGACCCAGTAATCGACTATCACCGTTATCATATTTACCGTAAATCTTACCGGAGCCATCAATGCTTACACCGGTCATATTACCTACCTGCTTACCGGCACCAGAGCCCTCCAGACTTCCCTTGGTTGCTTCCAGGGAGGAGGAACCACTGGTGGAGTACATGGTAATGGTTGAAAAATCAATTTCAATCGGTTCGAAGGGATTTGGTTCTCCTTGAATGTTAAGAATTAATGATTTACTCCCTTCATCAGCACCAACATTGACAAACTTTCCTGTAGATCCGTTAAATTGCAGTAAAGAACCTGCCGGACTCTCACCGGCACTAACCGTCCCGGTTTCCGTATCAATTTCTAAGCCTGATTGTTCACCGAATTCTATTCCTGTATAACCGGTAGGATTAAAGGTTACTTCACCGGTTTCCGGATCCACTACCTTACTTAAGAAGATGGATTGACCATCCTCTCCCTTGACATCATTAAGCACTAGACTATAAGTATCCGTTGCATCTTCTGATTGTTTTACAACCAAATCCGCAGTATAGCTATGGCCTCTCTTATCATAGAAGGTGAGGTTAACCCGCTTACCTGTATCGGAGGTCAGCTGGGTATCCTTACTGTCAATATTACCAGAAACGAAGATATTGGTTGTAGCTGCCGGCTCTGCATACAGATTTTCCGGTGACATAATGGTCAACGGAGATACGGCATCCGCTACGGTTTTGGTATTATCATTTTTATCCACCTGCCATCCCATAACCGATGCACCGGAGGGAGTACATAAGGTTCCCTGTGCATCGATGTTAAAGGAGCCGGCCTTTGTAAAGTAATTCGTACCGCCACTGTTCACAATAAAGAAACTATCTCCCTCAATCATAACATCAAAGGGATTATCCGTTCTCTGGGATGCACCCGACGTTGTGATTGCTGAGGTTATGGATGCTACATTGGAACCGAGACCGATCTGCATTGCATTCCTACCGGTGGTACCGGTGGTCGCGTTCGGTCCGGAAGCACTCTGTGTTGTTTGATAAAATACATCGGCAAAGGTTACGGAACTGGACTTGAAACCGACTGTATTCACATTAGAAATATTATTACCTATTACGTCCATTTTTGTCTGATGTACTTTAAGTCCTGATACACCAGAGAATAATGATCTCATCATAACTGTATGACCTCCTAATTCTGCTTAAATCATTGGCATCCAATCTGTCATTCATGGAGCCCAAAGCCTCCGTAAGGTCCGGCTTTACATGATTACTGCACCATCAATATTTGTAAACACTCTATCCTCACCGTCATTTACGGCAGTTATTACCGTATTGTTCTTCACACTGACAATAAAGGCAAGATTGTCTACCATTACCAGGGATTCATTAATTCCCTTCTCACTCGCTTTCTTTGCACCATTCTCAAGTCGTTCCAGCTGTTCATCAGTCAAATCGATATTTCTGCTTGCCAGACGCTCATTGGCGTGCTTCGAAAACTTCAGCTCTCCTACTTCACTTGCAGCCTGCTTTAAGATCTCGCTAAAGGGTGTACCACCTTGCTGTCGATTTATCGCTGTCGCCGTATTCTTGGCTGCCGTTAGCTGCTGCGTCATCTGTTCGATGGAGGGAAATTGATTTACCGGAATGTTCATTACTTCACCTTCCTTAATCAAAAATATTATAGCGAGATTGCTAGATCCGCTTACTAATTTTCTGTTATATTTCTTGGGATGCTGTCACATCTGAATTCTTAATCTGAACCGTAACCTTATCCTTTATTGTTGTATACAGGGAGTCATTAAAGGCCACTGTCAGCTTATAGGATCCATTAACAAGGCTTGCAAAGGCTGTTTTATCAATCGTTACCTTATTTCCATTCAGCTTTACAAGGCTTGAGTCAAGAACTGCTTCTCCGATTGCGATCCGAACATCACTTGCTACCGTATCACCGGAACCAAGATTAACATTAAAGCTTAAATCCTTTGGATTATCCGCATCATATTGTAATTCGACCGTCTCCCCTACACCGGGAAGTCCTTTTTCTATGACATAATCATCACTGAGTACCGTATCCAGCTGATCAAAATCATACAGCTTGCCATCCACGGATAACTGGGTCTTCTTACCCGACATGGATACGAAATCAACCGTACCGGTAATATATGAGGTATTTCCTAAGGCCGTTTCCGTCTTCAGCATTACCGTCTTACCCACCAAGCTGAACGCTTGCGTATTATTGGTTGTCGCGCTTAAATTCTGCAATTGCTCCAGCTGAGAAAAGGTTGCCAGCTGAGCTATGTACTCGGTATCCGTATTGGGGTTCAAAGGATCCTGATACTTCATCTGGGTTACTAATAATTCAAGAAATGCATCCTTACCCAGTTCATTTTTGGAAGCTGATTTATCGGTTTTTGATGTCGTCTGTTGCACCTGTCCATCCGTTACCGTTTGTATTAAATCGCTCATACTCTTACTCCTGTCTTATTTGCTTTCACAAATATCATTTTCACATTAAGCAGTGTAATCGATCTGGCTGCCTCGTATGCCGTTAATATCCTGAGATACACTATCCTCAGTGTCTTCGGTCATGCCGATTGCCTCCTCCAAGGAAATCTTGCTGCCATTATGGCTCTTCTTTGTTTCTGCATGGCCCTCAGAGCCTTCCTTATCGTTTTGCTGGAAGGAATATGCTGCAATCGTTACTTCGATTTCATCAACCTTAATTCCCTGCTGATTTAAAGTTTCCTTGAGCGTATGTAGCTGGCTCTCAATCGCTTCCTTGCTAACCTCATTCTGTACCACGAATTGCGCCGTCATTACACCATTTTTAGACTGAACCGACAGATTAACCTTACCCAAATGCTCCGGATTTAATTGCAGCTCCATGGAAGTCTGCTCCGGTTGTATTGTTACTCTGATTCGCTCAATAATCTGATTTGCGATCTCCCGGATCTCGGTTACTTGTACCATATTCCCGTTAAAGCTAACCTGATTCGTAGAGGAGGCTTTGGAAAGATTATTGAGGAAGGCCTCAAATTGCTCCGTCGCCTTAAGTTCCTGGCCATCCTTCCGGCTTAAATCGGATTGTGTCTCAGAAGAACTCTCCTGGGTATCTGTTATTTTCGTAACCTCTACCTGGATACTCTTGTCCGTATCACCTTGATTGGAGATAATCGTATTCTCCTCCTTAGCATCTTGAGCACTCATTGCTGCTTCGGAATTTGTCTCCTGATTGGATACTGTCTGCTCTTTGGTAACATCTTCTCCCTTGTCAGTTAGATTGCTCTCCTGTAGTAGCTTTGCCCTTTCCAGTAAGCTCTTTACCTGCTCCGGACTCATGCCCAGATCCGCCTTTGCGAGAAGCTCTTCCACTGCTTGCATCAGTCGGTTCATGGTATCCGAAAGCGTCTCATCCGTTAATACTTCCAGAATATTTGTGGCACCACTTTCCATAAGTACTAGCTGCTGCAAGTTCTCTGCCTGAAGCAAATCCACCATGGAAAGGCCTTGGTCGGATAAAAGCTGCTCCAGCTCTTCGGAAGTTAGATTTAGAAGCTCCATTACCGTTTGCTGCACTGCCTGCAATAGACCTGCAATTTTCTCAAGGGTCTCTTCATCAGGTACGACCTCTTCGGTGGTATTATTCTGTACCGCCTCTGTTGGTTTCGTATCCTCCGCCTTCTGTGTCTGGCTGGCCGCCTGCGTTGATGCTTTCATGTTTTCTGCCTTCGTGGGACCTTGTGTGGTATCACCGGCATGGTTTTCATTACCGTTCACTGCGTCACTTTCTTGCCTATTGTCCTTGGCAGAGCTTTGATTGGATATACTTTTTGCTCCAGCATTCTCATAATTACCTGACAGGTTCATTCCCGATTTCAGGGTACTGTCCATCATCAGTTCAAAACTGCTGTTGCTTTGCTTTCCTTTTAAAGTGACGCTTCCGGATGCGTTGCCAAACAGCTGTGCTGCCTGGGTCATAACGCCTTGCGTCATCATGCGGTCATCCTCCTTTCTTTTTTATTTTTTGTAATAACGAAATCTTAAAACATTGATTTCGTCACTTTTGTATAAACGAAATCGTAAAACATTGATTTCGTTTATCATGTATTAAAACCACCCGATAACAGGTGTTTTTAACCCTTCCTTACTCTGCCAATCGCTCGGCATCCATATCGAGCATCTTCTTTGTAATCTTTGCTGCAACGACATTATCCATCTCTGCCATGATCGCAGCGCTCTCCTTGGATCTCATACTTAGAAGAATCTGTGCAACAGCCTCAACATCCGCGGTCATAGTCTCCATAATCTTTGCTGCAGCTTGCGGATCCATGCTTCTGTAGATATCTGCTTTTTCTTTGATTGCATCAGAATATTGGAGCTGTTCAATCACTTGACGATAAATGGTCTCTGCATTCGTAGGATTGATCGCCTCGTAATATGCCTTATATTCCTCTATTTCTGGAGCTGTATCATTAAATACTACGTTTTTATCAAAATCAAGAACCCGCTTTTCAAAAGCCAGCTGATTCCCTTCAAATACCTTTAATCGATCTATTTCTGCCTGGAGCTCTGCAACACTGGCGTTGTTGTCGGCACTGTTTTTAGACATATCTGCGATGGTCTGTTCCAATTCCTTAATCTTAGCTATTGCTTCCGGTAATGAGGTATATTCATAGTTATTTTCCTCTGCAATAATCGCATCACCAACCTCCGGAAGGACCAGGTTAACCACCGGAACATCCTTAAGAATGGGGCGTAATACGCCGGAACCAAAACCACCGATATCCATTTTTATTAATAAACCAAATACAGCGAGCCAGATAATCACAATTAATAGTGCAATTAATATGGTCAAGATTTTACTGCCTTCTTTATTATCTTTATCAACGGCCTTGGCCTTATCCTTTTTTGCCATTATCTGTCCTCCCCATTGAACGCAGGTTTGCTATAATTAAAGCTGTTCAGCTCATCCACTTCCTTTCGCTCTTCGGCATCAAATTCCAATAAATATTCTTCAAATGCCTTTTCCTTGAGCCTTTCCTGTGTTTTTCTTTCTACCATGGCATCACTGAGTCTTATTCGCGCTATTTCAAGTCTGTGTGCTGCGTTCCTGACTGCTGTCGTTTGCTGCTTTATATTATGTCCCATCACTTCAATCGCATGTTCACACTGCCTAATCTTTATTAAATCAAGCTTATCGCTGTGAAGAATTCGAAGCTCATTCTCAAAGCCATCCTTGCGCTGCTTCAAAAGCTCCAGCTTCTCTTCTTCCCTTGTAAGGCGAAGTCTAGCCATACCATAAGCAATCTTGGCCTGATCCTCCAGCTTCTTTTTTACCTGAAGCAAATTTTCCATACTATATCTGAATTTTTTCATTATTGATTAAAAATCTCCATTAGAATCGCGATTTCATCCTTAAAATTCAACTTCGAATTAACATCTTGCTGAAGAAAAGCATTTACTTCTTTTATTTTCGCAATCGCATTATCAATGTCCGGATTCGATCCGCTCTTGTAAGCGCCAATGTTTATAAGGTCCTCGGCATCCTGATAGGTTGCTAGAACGTTTTTCAATTTTCCTGCCGCTGCCTTATGCTCCTTTGTTACAATAGAACTCATACAACGGGAAATACTTTGAAGAACATCAATCGCCGGGTAATGATTTTTGTGACCCAGTTTACGAGACAGCATAATATGTCCATCCAGAATACTTCTTGCCGTGTCCGTAATCGGCTCGTTAAAATCATCTCCGTCGACAAGTACGGTATAAAGTCCGGTAATGGAGCCATGCTCTGAATTACCGGCACGCTCTAAAAGCTTTGGCATCTCAGAATACACACTGGGAGGATACCCTCGGGATACCGGGGGCTCACCGGATGCAAGTCCGATTTCCCGCTGTGCCATGGAAAAACGAGTCAGGGAGTCCATCATAAGCAATACATCCTTACCCTGATCTCGAAAATACTCCGCAATTGCAGTGGCCGTTTTCGCTGCCTTCTTTCGTATCAAGGCTGGTTTGTCAGAGGTAGCAACCACAAGAACGGAGCGCTTGATACCTTCTTCACCAAGGTCTCGCTCTATGAACTCACGAACCTCTCTACCACGCTCTCCGATCAATGCTATTACATTTATATCCGCCTTTGTATTTCTTGCAAACATACCGAGCAATGTGCTTTTACCAACACCACTGCCCGCAAATATCCCAATTCTTTGTCCTTTTCCAACCGTAAGCATTCCATCCACGGCCTTTACACCAAGAGGAAGAACCTCATCAATAATTTTACGTTTGAGAGGATCCGGAGGTGGTGCCTCCGCAGGATAATACTGACTTCTTGTAAGCACACTGTCATCCATGGGATTCCCCAACCCGTCCAAGGTCTTACCAAGAAGTTCTTTTCCGACTGGTACCTTAAAAGCAGATCCCGAATTCTCCACGAGACTTCCGATGCCTACTCCGGTCATATCGTCGTAGGGCATTAAAAGAATTCGATTTTCACGGAAACCTACTACCTCTGCAGGAATTTTATGGAGATTATCCTCTCCTGTTATGTAACAAACATCATTAAGGTTTGCACTGGGACCGGAGGCTTCGATGGTAAGACCAACCATTTTTACTACCCTACCGATTTCCTGTTCATAGGATTTATCCTTCAGCACTCTGTATTTGTCAAAATTAATCGATAACATCATATCCTGCTTTCTATTTATATCGACATTACTTGCATAAAACTAAATACCTGCGATTAATTTTAAGTCTGTAATTAAGTTGCTTAGTTGAATATCAAGGCTACAATTGATAACCTTGAGCTCAGTTTCAATGAGGCACTGATTCTTTTCCAGATTAGCATCCTCAACAATATATAGGAGGACCTCTCTTCCGATTGCAGCAAGCAGTAGCTCCCTGTGCATGGAAATATATTCATAATCCTCTTTTGATACTTTAATGGTATACTCCTCAGATTTATCCATATTCTTTAAGGCCTTATCCACCAGATATAGGATAACCTCATTATCTTCAATTAGGATACCGGTAATCTTCTCTACCAGCGAGGCAATAATTTCAGCCATCTGAGGCTCCAAGGAAGCTGCCATGTTTTCATATTCCTGCTTCAAATGGCGCGCCTTTTCCTCATAATCGGATTTTATCTGCTTCATCTCCTTCTGGCTTTGAAGCATTCCATCCCCATAACCCTTTTTTTGTCCCTCTTGATATGCCTCTTGCTTCATTCTCTCCGCTTCTTTTCGCGCATTCTCAAGAATATGATTTGCTTCGCTTTTGGCATCTTCAAGTAGCTCAGTGGCTCTTTTCGTAAGCTCTTCCTTTGTAGGTCCCGGGTCGATTACCATTGCCTGAATTCCCTCTACGAACTCACCGTCTGTCGGAGCCAAGGATATGGCCACTGCTTTCTTGCGCCGATCTTCAAGCTCCCGATCAATTCGTGTATGTGTATCAATGGTTATTTTAGATGCTTCTTCATACCGAATGGTATAAGCTTTAATCATATTAGACAATGATCTCGTCACCTCCACCTCTAGAAATGATAATTTCCGAGGAATCCTCCAGCTTTCTGATAATGTTAACAATCTTCTGCTGTGCTTCTTCCACATCCTTCAAACGAACAGGACCCATATATTCCATATCCTCACGAATCATGGAAGCGAGACGCTTCGATAGGTTATTAAAGATAACATTCTGCACCTCTTCATTGGAGCCCTTAAGAGCAACAGCAAGCTCATTATTATCAACCTCGCGAAGAACTCTCTGAATGGACTTATCATCAAGACTTAAAATATCCTCGAATACGAACATCTTACGTCTGATTTCATCCGCCAACTCAGGCTCTTCTATCTCTAAGGTTTCCATAATATGCTTCTCTGTACCGCGATCTACGGTATTTAAGATTTCTACGATAGAATCCACACCACCAACAATGGTATAGTCCTGATTTACCAAGGATGCCAGCTTTCGCTCCAATACTCTCTCTACCTCTTTGATTACATCCGGTGAGGTACGATCCATTTGTGCGATACGTTTTGCGACATCCGCTTGCTTATCCGGTGATAAGGAGGAAATGATCGTTGAAGCCTGTTGGGGTGAAAGATAGGATAATATCAAAGCAATGGTCTGGGGGTGCTCGTCCTGAATAAAGTTCAACAACTGAGTTGCATCCGTTTTACGAACGAACTCGAAAGGACGAACCTGCAAGGAAGCGGTCAGCTTACCGATAACATCCCTTGCCTTTTCCGCGCCAAGTGCTTTCTCAAGCAATTCCTTCGCATAGGAAATACCACCCTCTGCGATATACTGCTGAGCCAAACAAATTTCATAAAATTCATCCATAACCTGATCCTTCGTCGCCGGAGAGATGCTTCTGGTATTGGCAATCTCCAAGGTCATGGTCTCGATTTCTTCTTCCTTCAGATGCTTAAAAATACTTGCAGAGCGTTCCGGCCCAAGGGAGATTAACAAGATAGCCGCTTTTTGAACTCCGGTTATTTCACCATCTTTTCTTGCCATGATCAATCCTCCTTAGTTCCACTCTTCATTCAACCAGTTACGTAACAGCTGTGCTACTGCTTCCGGCTTTTCGTCAACAAACTTCTCTATCATCTTACGAACCTCGGATACCTCATTAAATTCAATATCCTCAATGGACTGATTTTCCTTCGTCGTTGCCAGAAGCTGTTCCACGGATAACTCCGGTTCAAGTTCGGTAACCTCTACGGGGCCCACTCCCTTAAATACAACAAACACTAACAACCCAACGATTAATACCGCAAGAATAATCTGCAGATAATCGGTCCAGGCTCTGACTGTCTGTGCCTTCGGAAGAAATACCGGCTGCTCATATGCCGATATTGAGATTCGATCCTCGGCAATCCCCGTCGCCATTGATACCATGGTTAGAATAGAGGGATCAACGGGAACCATCTTACTGCCATCGTTCTGCAATGCATATTCTTCAAAGGAAATGTCAGTTAATAGGCCCTCAAGCTCCATATCCTCTTCCTTGTAATTGATCACCTTGCGAAGCACGATGCTGATAGAAGATTCCTCCGGAACGATTGCGCCGATTTCATATTCTGTATTGGTAACCCTTTCATTGGGTAAATAGTCGTATTCTTCAATCTCTACACTTCCGTTGTTAGAGTTCGAATCCTGAAGCATATAGCCTGTCTCATCATTAGAGTCGGTTCCAGGGATACCACCCGAGGTATTGGCATTCTCTGAGTTGTAGGTATAGCTATGGCTATATAGACCTTGATCCTGGCCTTCGGCAGGGAGATATTCGGTATACAGCTCCGTTACCTTATCCATATTAAAGGTCAGGTTCGGCATTATCTCTACATCGTCATAACCACTCTTAAGTAGTCCCATATAAAGATTATTAATAAAGGTGTTGCGAAGTCTCTCCTTAAAATCCTCATTGGAATTGGCACTTCCGGAATAGAGATCCTGTTCTCCGCCGTATAAGAGATTGCCCGCCTGATCCGCAACCTTGATCTTTTCGGCTGTTTTATTACCAATGACGGAAGCCACCGTTTCTGCGATTGTCTCCGCTGTTTGTACATTAAAATCGTCATTGACCGTAAGTAATACACTGGCACTGGTATCCTGTGCCTCAGTCAATATGGAGGTACCGGTTTCTGTCGGAATGTAGTATACCTGGGCATCCTCCACACCCTCCATGGTACGTATGTAATTTCTTAATTGATTCTGCAAGTAGAGATTTAACTTGAGAGTTCGATCGCTATTTGTAGTACTAAGACTATTACTTAGAAGCTCATCAACGGTCAAGCCGGTGGACGGCATATCGTTGCTGGCTAAGAGTAAAAT
>JAEYXC010000477.1 GCA_023428655.1 Bacillota bacterium
AAGAATAAGACCTTATATCATTGAGACCTTTACAACTTTAAGCTGTTTTAATCAGTTGTTCAATGTGTAAGATTACTTTTTGATATTAATACAATACCAAATCAGAGGAGTTTTTTTGACATAATATGCTATTAGGAGTATAATAACATGGTAACTTTCAGATAAATCAAGGAGGATTTTATGAAAAAAATATTATCTATATTCTTATTAACAGTATTATGTTTTACATTGATAACCCCAATCCAGGTAAATGCAGCAACAAAAATAAGTAAATCTAAAGCAACTATGGAAATGGATTCAACATTAAAACTAAAAGTTTCTGGAACAAAATCACCTGTCACATGGAAAACTAGTAAGAAATCAGTAGCAACGGTAGATAGCAAGGGTTTAGTTACTGCTAAATCTGAAGGAACCGCAAAAATTACTGCAACAGTTAGCGGGAGCAAATACACATGTGCGGTAACTGTAGTAGATAGCAATAAGCCAAGCGTTGCCAAGACATATGGTATAGGTGACACATGGACGGTAGATGGTTTATTTTCTTTGACATTTAATTCTGTAACAACAACAGAGGATCGAAATCCTTATAGTGATAAAAATCCAGGCCAGGTAGTAATATTGAATTATACATATGAAAACTTAGGCTATACTGGTTTTATGGATTTATATATATCGTCAGTCAACATGAAAGTGATAGATGGTAGCGGAGAGGTTGCTGAAACATATCCGGCATCCATCACCACATATCCTAAGGAAACCCCGATCGGTGCAAAGTGTGTTGGTGCTCAAGAAGCCTTCGGTCTTAATAATGAAAGTGATACTATTACCATCTATGTAGAAGAGTATGATTCGAAATATAATAAACATAAAGCAACATTTAAGTTGAAAGTTGACTAATCATTTCCCCGGTCCGTAATGACCGGGGTTTTATTTGCATTCATATCTTAAAAATGTTATAATTTGGTAGTGATCTGCAGTATGGTCCCTTGAAGTAAGCTTCATAAATTCGAGGATAAGTTGCTCTTCATCAGATTGCTGTATCAAGAAGATTTCACATTTTGGGAGGGAAAAGGTTATGACGAGTATATTTTATATTGTAATATTGTTTATTATCATATCACTGGTAATGTCGATGTTTAGGAATCAAGGTAGGAATTATCGCGGTAGAGATATTGATCAGAATGACCAATTTATGAATGGGAATAATACGCTTCATAACGGAGCCCAGGATATGAATTTTAATGGGATACCGGATTACATGGAACCGCAGCTTGACAGAGATCATGACGGGATACCGGACCATATGGAGCCCTTCCAGGTAGATGTTGATCGTGATGGGATACCGGATTATATGGACCCCAATCCCGGTAGCTTTGACGGGAGCAGTAATGATACCGGTGCATTCTTTGACAATCAAGATTTTAACAGCGGAAATGATTTTAATTCAAGTGATTTTGATTCGAGCAATAATTTTGATTTTGGCGGTTCTGATTTTAGTAGCTCTGACTTCGACGGTTCTGATTTCAGTAGCTCTGACTTCGGTGGTTCTGATTTCGGAGGCTCCGATTTTGGTGGATCCGACTTCGGAGGTGGTACTCCAGATTAAGTATTAAGAAAGAAACACAGTTAGAGAATGTCGTATTTTTACATGGTATACTTTGGCAGTAAATTCCTTTAAAAAAATAGAATCTTTGTGTTGACAAAACAGTGGTTGTCATAATATAATAACTTTGCTGTCCAAAACGGACGGCACAAAAATCGAGGCGTGGCTCAGCTTGGCTAGAGCGCTGCGTTAGGGACGCAGAGGTCGCAAGTTCAAATCTTGTCGCCTCGACTATCACAAAAATGGAGAGCATTGAGCTCTCCATTTTTCATATCTGATTAACCAGTCATACTCATTTTAATGTCTGTTCTAGCTTTTATGTCTGCTCTAACGTTTATGTCTCCTTTAACTTTAATGTCTGATCTAACTTTAAGGTCAGCTTTAACCTTAATGTCTGCTCTTTCCTTAATGTTTACTCTGTATTAAAAGTATTATCATTCTCTATTAAAAGCTTCCTTCCTGATTTAAAGTATCCAGTATCGTTTCTATTTTGAAGCAATGTGTTTTGAGATATCGTTTTTAAATATTTCGTTTCTGAAAATCCATTTTAAAGTCCTTTCATTCATTATGGCTTTCCCTATATATGCTTCTTCCTCTGCTCTTTCTTCATTTTTAGATCGATGCTTCATCGATCCTTTTCTGCTTGATGGATATATTTTGTTGAACGCGACGGGAGTAATGTATTATTTTATCATTGTATCTATGTTAAGCTCTGTAATCGGAATAACCGGCATAGGCCTGACAGGATGAGCACCGAGTATCTTTTCCATCCAGATCATATCGTACCAGGTTGAGAATTTATAGCCGCATTTGGTGAAATGGGCTACCTGCTTATATCCCAAATGCTCATGAAAGAGAGTACTGGTATTACTAAGATGCACATCCTCAACAGAAGCATAAGCGATGCAGGCATTAAGGTTGATAATGTTTTGTTTCTTTAAGATATCCTCCAAGGCAAAGTATAGCTTCTTACCATACCCCTTTCCCTGGCAATCCTGTCTCAGATAAATGGTGGTCTCCACCGCCCAGTCATATGCAGCTCGTCCTTTGAAGGGAGAGGCATAAGCATAACCGATCATCCTTCCCTCGGCTATTGCTACGAGATAAGGATATCTTTTTAGTGTTTGTCGTATACGATCTGCAAATTCACTGACCGAGGGGATATCATATTCAAAGGTGATGGCTGTCTCAATTACATATGGAATATAGATATCCAATAGCTCAGCTGCGTCCTCCGGTGTAGCAATTCGAATGATAAGGTCTGTCTGCATCATGGTTCCCTCTTTCTTCTGCAATCTTGTTCTAAATAAAGTTCAAAAACCTTTGAAGAAATATTTCCTTGTTTATGATAATTATCTTGTATTATATTACATGTAACCATGAATTTCCACTTAATTTGGAAGTAATATTGTACTATGAATTTCCTTCTGATAAAATATAAATAAAGATAGGATATGCTTTGCCCTAACAAAAATCCTTCAATGAGCTAGTATTCATATGCAGGCGGAAAGGGATTAGCATAATGTAATGATTATAATAAAAAGGGGAAGATGGGGAGAAGAACAGAATGAGTTTGAACATTAGATATGATAATGACTTAGCGGTATCCGATTATAATGACCTTCGTGAAATCGTAGGTTGGAACAGAATACCGGAGCAGCAGGTACAGGCAGGACTTCGTGGAAGCGACTTTGTGATAGCAACCAAGGACGGGGAGAGAACGATAGGAATGTCCAGAGTATTAACGGACGGAGGCTGTGTTGTACTGATACTCGATGTCGTGGTGCATCCCGAATATCAGGGACTGGGAATTGGCAGGGCCTTAATGGAAGCGGTGATGAAGTTTATTCATGGCAGAATGGCTCTTGGTGAAGTAAGCCATATCTGTCTGATGGCAGCTAAGGGTAAGGAAGAATTCTATAAGAAATTCGGTTTTGAGGAACGTCCGAATGATATAAGGGGTGCTGGAATGACCCAATGGATTAAAAGAGAAACAAAGGAACAATAAGAATTGCTTATCAAAGAAGTTGAACAGTTGTAGCTAAGCTACATAGAAACGGAGGCCCCCATGATATTATCAGCATCTCGCAGAACGGATCTGCCGGGCTATTTTTCAGAATGGTTTTTCAATCGACTTAAGGAAGGGTATGCCTTATATCGTAATCCCATGAATCATGGGCAGGTTTGCAGAGTCGATCTTTCCGTTGAGAACATAGATGGTATTGTATTCTGGACAAAGGACCCTGAACCAATGATGGACAAGCTGGACCTGTTGGACCGGATGGGGTATTCCTATTATTTTCAATTTACACTGACCCCTTACGGGAAAGAGACAGAACCGTATCTGAGGGATAAGTGGGATATTCTGGCTACCCTTCGGCAATTATCGGACCGAATTGGGAAGAAGCGTGTGCTGTGGAGATATGACCCCATCATTCTAAATGATAGGTATACCATGGATTATCATAGACAACAATTTGCTGCTTATTGTAAGGAACTGGCGGGATATACGGACATCTGTACCATAAGCTTTGTCGACCGATATAGTAAGCTTAGTAAAAGTGTGAAGGAACAGGTGATTAAGGAGATTAGTGCGAAAGAAATGCACTGCCTGGCAGCAGAGCTGGTACAACTCGCCAAGCCTCACCAGATAGAGCTTCGTGCTTGCTGCGAGGCGATTGATTTGTCAGAGGATGGAGTTAATCCGGCTGCATGCATTGACAAGGAGATCATGGAGCAGGTCTGCGGACATTCCATTAAGGTGAAAAGAGACAGGAGTCAGAGGGTTGGATGTGGCTGTGCACAGAGTGTAGATATTGGTGCTTATAATACCTGTAAAAACGGATGTGTTTATTGCTATGCCAACCACAGTGAGGCATCCATCCTCAAAAATTGTGAAAGGCATGACAAGTCATCGCCAATGCTGATCGGCAACATCAATGAAGAGGAAGCATTATTATGAAGATAGATCGCTTACTTGGTATCGTAATGGTTTTGCTGCAGAAGGAAAAGGTTACTGCGCCATATCTTGCGGAGAAATTCGAGGTATCGCGCAGAACCATTAGTCGAGATATAGAGGACCTATGTAAGGCTGGAATTCCCGTTGTAACCCTGCAAGGAGGGAATGGGGGCATTTCCATTGCGGAGGGGTATCTCATCGATAAAAGTGTTCTGACCTATCAGGAGCTGGAGCATGTGGTAACAGCCTTGCGAGGTATGGATAGTATTTCCTCTCAGGTTGGTACGGAGCAGCTGCTTAGCAAATTCTTTGTTAAGAAGGATCAGGTGGTGTCGGTGCGCGATAGTATCATCATAAATCTTTCTTCCCATTATAAGAGTGAAATTACCGGTAAAATCGCCTTAATAAAGTCGGCAATAGGGAATAATCGAGTAATAGAATTTCGATATTACAGCAAGAAAGGGGATAGTCACAGAAGCATTGAGCCTTATTATCTGACCTTTCAATGGGCTGCCTGGTATGTATATGGTTATTGTTTGGAGCGTCAGGGGTTTCGCTTATTCAAGCTGAATAGGCTCTGGGAACTGATGGAGACGAATACAACATTCCAACCCAGAGATATGAGTGATGCAGATCGGGATTTTAATCGGTATTTTCAGGAGGAGCTTTCAGTTACGCTGCTGTTTGATGCCGCTGTGAAATATCGTCTTATTGATGAGTATGGAATGGAGTGTTTTACTGTGCAGGAGGATGGCAGGCTGCTGTTTGGGACAAGGTTTGCAAACAAGGATTTTATGGTAAGCTGGATTTTAAGCTTTGGAGATATGGTCGAGGTTGTAGAGCCAAAGGGTCTGAAGCAGGAAATTATAATAATCGCGGAAAATATTTTAAAGCATTACCAATGAACATGACATACCATTGTCATGTTCATTGTATATAATAAGGTTATATACAAACAGCTTATGGAAGCGCTGTAGGAGTTACCTAGAGAGGAGTGCCCTATGACCTATGAGAAAATCAATCGTTATTGTATGGCAAAAGCTGGTGCCTTTGCAGCCCAACCCTTCGGTCCCTTTCCGATCTGTTATAAGGTAGGTAATCGGATCTTCTTGGAATGGTACCCGGAGGGAAAGCTAACACTGCGGTGCGAGCCGGTACTGGCGGATTATTATCGAAGAAGTTATCCGGGGGTCATCGTTGTAGGATATCATTGCCCGGATCGTCAAAAGCCCTATAAGAATACGGTGTATCTGGACCGAGGACTGGATGAGAGAGTGATATGGGATATGATTGATATCTCCTACGAGGAGGCAGTTAAAAGGCTTCCCAGGGCGGACAGAGAGCAGCTGAAGCATTGTTAGGACGAAATAAAAGGGAGGGATAAGAGATGATGCAAAGAGATGAGTTATATGATAGGGTACGCAATTGGATGTATCGTAATGCAAGACCACTGGACTTAGCCCGATGGCAGTATCATTTAGAAGGTGGAAGCAAGGAGGCGGTAATAAATATCCTTACTTCTTATCAGAATGAGGATGGCGGGTTCGGGCATGCTCTGGAGGCGGATGCTTGGAATGAGAACTCTGCACCGATACAAGTATTTCATGCAATTGAGCTACTGCGGGAGATCGACTTTAGCGAGGAGGAGCATCCTTTGCTTCGGGGTATGATAAGCTATCTTGCCAGTGGGAAGGACATGGAGGGAGAGCTTTGGCTGAGTAATGTTCCAAGCAACAATCATTACCCCCATGCACCCTGGTGGGAGTTTGGTCACCCGTTTTCGAATCATAACCCATATAATCCAACAGCTGGGCTAATTGGCTTTGGATTACGCTATAGCAGGAAGCATTCAGAGCTTTATGATAAATGTGTAGATATTGCAAGGTCTGCGCTGACCTATCTGTTCCAGGAAGAGGACATTGATATGCATACCTTAAATTGTTATATCGCACTATTGGAATATCTGGAGGAATCAAAGGTAGAAATAGGGATAGCCTTGGAGGCTGTGAGAGAGAAGCTGAAGGAGCTGGTTCGAGGAGCGATTACAAAGGATACTGCCAGCTGGGCTACCTCCTATGTCTGTAAGCCCTCTCAGTTCTTTAAGACACCACACAGTATCTTCTATGAGGATAATAAGGAGATCGCAGCATTTGAAGTGGAATTCATCCGAAATAATCGAAATCCCGCTGGTGTTTGGGATGTGACCTGGAGCTGGGAGGCATATTCGGAGGAATGGGTGATCGCAAAAAGCTGGTGGATGGGTGAGCTTGTAATCCGAAATATGCGTTATCTAAAGCATTTCGGTGGATTATAAAACTACGGTTTTTTTCAATCTCCTTACACAGGAACAAAGATGGCATAATCAAATACCGATAACATAATGTTTTTCCAACTATGTATATAAGGTATATGGACCCCTTAAAGGTAATACTGACTTTAAGGGGTCCATATGTCTTTAACGGATGACGATGGACCTTTCACTATAGAATTCATAATTAAAAATGAAAGGATTAGTCAAAATTACCATTTCATTAATCGAAAAAAATTCGTTGACAACAAACTTCCTATCATGTATACTAACCCCAACATAAATATCTTTCATACCGTTTATCTAGGATTTATGGCAATTAAGTGTTAATCAGAGAGCAATCGGACTTTAACAATAGGGAGGAAAAGAATGAGAACATCATTACGTACTATGTGCCTTAATATGTGCGGTATGTGCAGCATGCCGAGGATGACATATTTGCAGGATAGGTGAATGTGATGTTTTTATATGCGATGAAAAGTGTAAAATCTTCTCTCCGAATATAAGGAATGACATAACAGGAAGCTTATCTGGCTCTCCTGTTTTTTTTAGGCACCAATTTAACACTGCGAAGTAACAAACTAAAGAAACGGAATGAAATAAAGCATAGACAAGATAAAAAACAATGGAGGTGGGCGTTTTGATCAATCAAAAACCTATCGTGGAGCTGATTGGACTAGGAAAAATTTTTAAAAGTAAGAATAATGAAGTGAAAGCACTGGAGGATATTAGCCTGAGCATACAGGAGGGTGAGATATTTGGTATTATCGGTCTTAGTGGTGCGGGCAAGAGTACTTTGGTTCGGTGTATCAATTTTTTGGAGAGACCGACCAGCGGTAATGTAATATTTGACGGTGCTGACCTGGGAAGCTTATCAGAGAGGGATTTACTTAAGGCCAGACAGTCCATGGGAATGATATTTCAGCAATTCAATCTCCTGATGCAGCGAAATGCACTTGCGAATATATGCTTTCCACTGGAGCTGGCAGGTGTACCTGCAAAGGAAGCAAAGGCAAGGGCGAAGGAGCTTTTGGAGATTGTAGGGCTTTCTGATAAAGCGAAGGCATACCCGGCACAGCTATCCGGGGGGCAGAAGCAGAGAATCGCCATTGCAAGGGCATTAGCCACCAATCCAAAGGTATTGCTTTGTGATGAAGCCACCAGCGCATTGGATCCGACGACGACCCGCTCAATCTTAAATCTATTGAAGGAAATTAATCAGAAGCTGGGAATTACGGTGATCGTTATTACCCATGAGATGAGTGTAATTGAAGAGATCTGTCATCGGGTAGCAATCATTGACCAGAGCCGGATTGCAGAGGTTGGCGATGTGGAGGAGGTCTTTGTCAGACCTAAATCTAAGATTGCAAGACAGCTGGTATTCTCCGGCGAGACACATATTGATAATTATATCGGGGAAAGGAAATGCCGTATTATATTTGATGGTAAATCCTCCTTCGAGCCGGTAATCTCGAATATGGTATTGGAGAGCAAGACTCCGGTAAATATTCTGTTTGCCGACACCAAGGACATCGACGGAAAAGCCTTTGGCCAGATGGTCATCCAATTGCCGGACGACGAAAGCGGATATAATAAAATCATTAATTACTTAAAAACCCATCAAATTCCCTATGAGGAGGTGAGATAGTATGTGGAGTGAAGCAGTGATAAAAATGCTGGGGGTAGGAATTCTTGAAACCTTATATATGACCTTTTTCTCCTCCCTGGTTGCCTATCTGATCGGTTTACCATTGGGAATATTATTGGTAGTAACCGATAAAGAGGGAATTGCCCCCTTTGTTGTATTGAATAAGGTGCTTGGTATCATTGTCAATTTGGTTCGTTCGGTACCCTTCGTTATTCTGTTAATTACAGTAATGCCCTTCACCAGACTGTTAATCGGAACCACTATCGGTTCAACCGCAGTTGTAGTACCGTTAATAATTGCATCAGCTCCCTATATCGCAAGACTTGTGGAGTCTTCCTTAAAGGAAGTAGATAAGGGAGTTATTGAGGCTGCCCAGTCTATGGGGGCAACCCCATTACAGATTATTTACAAAGTATTAATCCCTGAAGCAATGCCTTCCTTGATTGTGGGTGGAGCGATTGCAGTAACAACAATCTTAAGCTATTCCGCTATGAGCGGCTTTGTCGGCGGCGGAGGTCTTGGTGATATCGCGATCCGATACGGTTATTACCGTTATGAAACGGAGATTATGCTTGTCACCGTAGTGATTTTGGTCTTAATTGTACAGGTTATTCAAGAAGCAGGCTTTAAATGGATGAACCGTGCAGATAAAAGAATATAAATAAAATAAAAAAATGGAGGATTGAATGTATGAAGAAATTAATATCAATTTTAGTAGTACTTACCTTACTTGCTGTCGTCTTTACCGGATGTGCAAAGAAGGGCGGAGAAGACAAGAAGCTTGTTGTGGGAGCTAGCTCCACACCCCATGCTAAGATATTGGAGCAGGCTAGACCGGCACTGGAGGCGGATGGTTATGAGCTTGAAATTATCGAATATGCAGATTATGTTCAACCTAACCTGGCACTTGACAGCAAGGATCTGGATGCTAACTACTTCCAGCATCAGCCTTATCTTGATCAATTTAACACCGAGAATAAGACCGATATCGTATCCGCAGGTATTATTCATTACGAGCCCTTCGGCGTATATCCCGGTAAGACAGCTTCCTTTGATGCTTTAGCGGACGGAGCGCAGATTGCGGTTCCCAACGATGCCACCAATGAAGCAAGAGCATTACTTTTATTGGAGGCACAGGGCTTAATCAAGCTAACAGCAAATGTCGGTTTAAAGGCAACCAAGAATGATGTGGTTGAAAATCCCAAGAACCTAGAGATCGTTGAGATAGAAGCGGCTCAGCTGGCTCGTTCCTTACAGGACGTAGATATGGCAGTTATCAATGGTAATTATGCCATCGAAGCAGGCTTAAATGTAGCAGATGATGCAATCGCCTTCGAGGATAAGGACTCGATTGCAGCAGAGACCTATGGTAATATCGTCGCTGTCAATAAAGGGGATGAGGGCCGTGCAGATATTAAAGCTTTATTGAAGGCATTACAAAGTGATGCAGTAAAGCAGTACATCAATGATACCTACGAAGGAGCAGTTGTTCCTAAGTTCTAGGAACATAGCTACCGATATGCTTACACGTTCTCTTATTGTCCATAGCCGATTTGAGACAGAAAATCGGTAAAAGAAATTACGTTTAAATTTTATATTGAATGCAGATGAGAAGGGGTTGTTTCAAAACTCGGATCATTGGCTTAAATAAGAGTAATATGGATCCGTCAGCTTGTGTGTGAGGGATGCTGTTACTCTTATTTTGCTTAAATTTACGGTTTTAATCAGCTCCTTTGGTATATGCATTCATTGGTTTTGTCCATGGGAATTGTGTGTATTTTTTAGATAAATTGCTTTATTGGTAATAGTTTTCAAGGACTTTTCTTGGTCAAACTGTTGCGGGATACGTGGTTCCATGCTACTATTATAGGTATATATAACGAATACGACTAGACGGGGGGCCGCCGGGTGAAGAACATATTCCGCTATAAGCGTATCTATTTATTGGTATTGATACCGGTATCTTTATTGCTAATCCTATTAGCCAGACAGAGCAGTTATTTTTCAGAGCACATATATGCGAAGCATATCTATAAATGGATTTCTCAAATCCTTTCCTCCATTACCGGATTGTTTCCCTTTTCTGTAGCTGAGTTACTTATTCTCTTACTGCCTCTGGTGAGCCTGGTGTTATTGCTGCGCTTTGTCCTTCGAATGATACTGGATAGGAAGGATCGGGGAGAACGATTGGTAAGAGGAATACTTAATTTATTCTGTTTCCTTAGTATTATCCTATTCTTATTTACCATGTTAGCGGGGCTGAACTACTACCGCTATCCCTTTACCACCTATGCCAATCTCGAGGTAACAGAGTCATCCGTCATGGAGCTGTATTCATTAACGGAAAGTCTCATGCTTAAGGCAAATGAAATTCGAAACCATGTAAAAGAGGCGGAGCATACGGGTGTCTTTCAGCTATCGGTCAGTGATAGGAAGCTGGCAAAGCTGGCCAAGGAAGCCTTTGAGCTTTTGGCTGAGGATTATCCGGTGCTGGGTGGGGCCTACGGTGCACCAAAGCCCATTCTTATCTCCAAGCTGATGTCCCAGACGGAGATTACCGG
>JAEYXC010000056.1 GCA_023428655.1 Bacillota bacterium
ACCTCTCCATATATTCAAAGCTATTTCAGATCATGGTATTGATTAGCAGAAATTATTCTAAGGTCTCTAATTGCTTCTCCGGAGCCAAAACCTGCAAGCAACAGGAATATCTTATGAAATTCCACAATATTTGCGAATATATCAACCAGAATTGCACCGAGAATTTGACTCTGGATGCAGTCGCGGATATGGCCGGCTTTAGTAAATTCCATTTCAGCAGACTATTTAAGGAATTTACAAATGTCTCCTTCTATAAATATTTGAATGCTCGTAGAATTGCATGTGCAGAACGACTTCTGATTGATCCGAATATGAATATCACAGAGGTCGCTTTCCGATCCGGCTTTAATAACATTTCCGCATTTATAAGAATGTTCCGCATTGTTAAAAATTGTACCCCTACTGAGTTCAGAAATATGTATCAGGGACGATAAACAAGATGAATTGACAAATCAATTCACTTGTCATGAATAATAGCAAGGTACACTGCTTCTCGGGTGTTATTACATAAGCATTATTTTACTAATTAATGCTAATTAAAATAGTTCATTGCAACAAAGAACCCAGCCCCTTTCATACACTATTTGGAAGATGAATTAATCGCTTCCAAATCAGTGTGCGGGGACTGGGTTCTTTGTCTTCCTTTATGCACTCCTGCTACGAACCATAATAAGCGCGGAGATTGGTTCAATTGACACCTCGCCGCCTGGATTTGACTCCAATACCACCAGCCCGGCTCTTATTTCCTTCACATATACTTTCCAATCGCCCTCAGGGATGGGAACGGTCTTCCCCTCCTGATTCGCATTATAGATTACGCAAAGCTCCTCCTCCTCATTGGTCAGCAAAAAGGATACCACATTCGGCTGAGACCAATCGAGAAATCTCAGATAGGCTCTTATCTCCTCCGCCCTTGACAGACGAAGTAGCTCATGCTTTTTGCGAAGAGCAATCATACCCTTATAATAATCGACAACTTCTTTATTCAGATGAAGCTGATCCCATTTCAGACTATTAATCATATCCGGTGATCGATAGCTGTTATCATCAAATGCGGTCCCTTCCTCGTTCAAGGGCTTGCTTCGAAGGAATTCCTCACCCGCCTGAAAGAAGGGGATTCCCTGACAGGTGAAAAGAATGGCGGCCGATAACAGATTCATTCTAACACGAAGCTCGTGACTGTCCTTGGGATTGGATAGAGCGAGCTTATCCCAAAGAGTAAAATTGTCATGAGCCGAGGTGTAGTTCACCGTCTGTGACGGCTCCGCTGCCCATGGTGCATTGGAGGAATAAACTACTCTTCCATAATCCACACCCTGATGCCAGGTTGAGGCAGCTACTCCAAATTTAATGGATTCCTCCAATCCGTTTCTGCCATTGATATAACCCTTCTCAGAGGCTTGGAACACGCTTCCCTTAATGGTATCTCGCAGATTATCATTAAAGGCTGCGATTCCCGGATTCATATTCTTAATATTATTCTTAATTGCCCGTTTCCAATCCGGTAGCGGGGATAATCCCCCTGTCCATCCTTCCCCGTATACCAAAATACTTGGATCCAGCTCATTGAGTACTCTCCTCAGCTCATTCATTGTTTGAATATCATGAATTCCCATTAGATCAAAACGGAAGCCATCAATATGATATTCCTGTACCCAATAAACGACGGAATCAATAATAAATTTACGCATCATCGCACGTTCGGATGCTGTCTCGTTACCACAGCCGGAGGCATTCGAGAAATATCCTTCCTGCGTCAGACGATAATAATAACCCGGAACAATTCGATTAAAGTTCGATTCTCCACCTTCCATGGTATGATTGTAAACCACATCCATAATCACGCGAATACCCTTTTTATGTAGAGCCTGAACCATCTGCTTAAACTCTTTGATTCTCACCTCCCCGTGATAGGGATCCGTGGAATAGGAACCATCGGGTACATTATAATTCTTCGGGTCATACCCCCAATTAAACTGCTCCTCGTTCAATCTCGTCTCATCAACTGTATGATAATCGAAGGTGGGCAATAGATGCAAATGAGTTATCCCCAGTTCAACCAGGTAGTCCACTCCCGTTTTATCACCGTAGGAATTCAAAGTCCCTTCTTCCGTAAAGGCAAGATATTTGCCTTTATTCCTTATACCTGAGCTTGAATCAGCACTAAAATCTCTGATATGAAGCTCGTAAATCACCGCATCCGTGGCATTTTCAAAGGGAGGTATCGTTTCCTCTTCAAAGCCCTCCGGATCCGTTGCTCTTAAATTAATCACCATACCACGGTTACCATTAACACCCACTGCTCTTGCATAAGGATCCACCGCTTCCTTTGTCTCCCCATCCACTGTCACCGCATAAGTATAATAGATCCCATTCATATCTCCATCAATCTTAGCCACCCAGGTTCCCTTTATATCTTGTAACATCAAAACGCTTTGAAGCAGATCCTCCTGATCACCGCTCCGATATAAGTGGATCAGCACCTGAGAAGCCGTGGGAGCCCAGACTCGAAACTGGGTAGCTTCCTTAGTCCACACTGCACCCAAATCATGTCCTGCATAAAGATTGGCCGACTCAAATTCCGAGGTAGAGAACCAATTATAAAATTCCAGCATTCTTAATCTATCCAAATTAACCTCCATTAAAGTAAAAGTAAACGGTTACCTGTAAATGCTTAATATAAATACAATACTATATTATATTCTGTACCGCTTGTCAACGCTTCTTACTGTTCCCTCAATATGAGCTACGCACATTCGATACATGATAGAAAAGGTATTTCCAAGCCGTATGCTATAGAGCTGACGATTGGAAATACCTCATTCATTATCTATCCCATTTATCGCAAAGCGAGTTGATCTGGCTTGTAAACTTGGCTAAATCCTTATTCGTACCACCCTTATTATGCTGTATCACGGCTAACAGACGCTTACCGGCCTGCACCAGACGTTCAAATACATGATCCGGCTTAGCGGCTACCGTACCCATCTCCATGGAGCGAGCAGGTATTTTAACTCCTTCATGAACACATACATTAAGCGCCAAATCATAGGTTGCACCGCTAAAGGGAGCAACTGCCTTATATCCAAGCTCCTTGCTGATGTACTCGGTAAAAATCTCACAAACCTGATCATCACCATGAATAACAAATACCCGCTCCGGCTTCTTCTCAAAATGTGTCAACCAACGCAAAAGACCATCTCGATCCGCATGGCCGCTGACACCGGACAGCTGCCTTATTTTTGCACTGACCTGTATCTGCTCTCCAAAGAGCTTAACCTCCTGGGCTCCATCCAAAATAATTCTACCCAGTGTACCTACGGATTGATGGCCAACAAATAAAATCGTGCTGTCCTCTCTCCAGAGATTATGCTTCAGATGGTGGCGTATTCTACCGGCATCACACATTCCCGCAGCCGATATAATCACCTTTGGCTCTTCATCGAAGTTGATTGCCTTGGATTCGTCAGAGGTAATGGAGGTAGAAAGCCCCGGGAAGGATAATGGATTGATCCCTTTATTCACCAGATCCATGGCATCCTGATCAAAATAGCCCGTCATATAGTCGCGGAAGATTTGGGTTGCTTCCACCGCCAGGGGGCTATCCACGTATACCTTAAAGTTACCGTGTCCCTTAATTAATCGTTCATCCTTGATCTTTCTTAAATAATAAAGAAGTACCTGGGTTCTTCCTATCGCAAAGGAGGGAATGACCACATTGCCGCCACGATCAAAGGTATCCTGAATTATCTCGGTTAATTCCGCAATATAATCAGGACTTGCACCATGATTACGGTCGCCATAGGTCGACTCCATGATTACATAATCCGCATCCTTAATATAATTAGGATCATTAATCAAGGGCTGATTAATATTACCGATATCTCCGGAGAATACAACCTTCTTCGTTACATCGCCTTCCGTAATCCATATCTCAATGCTGGCTGATCCCAGCAGATGACCAACATCTATAAAACGTACTTCGATCCCATCATAAAGACGGAAGGTCTGGTTATATTCATGGGGCACAAATTTGCGAATTGTAACAAGCGCGTCCTCCATATCATAAATCGGTACCGCTGCTTTATCACCGGAACGTCTCCCTTTACGATTTCTCCATTCCGCCTCTGCCATCTGGATATGTGCACTATCACGGAGCATGATATTGCACAAGGCACTTGTAGCAGAGGTAGCATGAATATCTCCTCGAAAGCCTTCATTTACCAACAAAGGCAGCTTACCGGAATGGTCCATATGAGCATGAGTCAGAAGTACCGCATCAATCTCGGCGGATGGCACAGGAATCTCCTGATTCTCATAGGTATCCCTACCCTGCTCCATCCCACAATCAATCAAAATTTTCTTTCCACAGGCCTCCAGATAATAACAGCTGCCGGTAACCTCGTGGGTAGCTCCTAAAAATGTTAATCTCATAGCGTTCCTCCTCCATGTGTCTTTATGATCCACTGTCTATAAATACGTATTATATCTTTATTGTATCCCCTGGATAAACTCATGTCAATGTTTCGCCTCATAAGGACCCCACTAATAGAATCGGCTTATCGCCTCATACCTTTGATGATTATCTTGTTCTCTTGATCCACCTTTAGGGATTCTGTGATTTTTTGCAGTGTTTTATTATATGTAAATCGGTCTAGTCTATTATTTTTAAGATAGTCCATAGTAAGCTCGGGAAGCTTTACATAAAACATGGATAATACCCATGCGATTGCCATCCTCACATAGTAGCCCTCATGCTTAATCCGATCAAAATGTGCAAAAACAAGAGGTGCATACTCCGGCAGAATATAATACAAAAGCATTACTACGCCAAAACGTAGCTCATATTCCTGGTCGGATTTAAGATAGGGCATAAGGAATTCCCACACTAGCTCCCTGTTTTTATTGGTTAATTTGAGTCCTGAGCAAAAGCAATCACAGACAGGCCAGCAATCAATCTTTGGAATAAACATTTTTGATAGCTCCAGCACCTTAGAGGGCTCAGCGTTACAGTACCCGATCACCATACCCTGCAACATCACCTCCTCCATGCTGTCGTCCCTCGCTGCCATTAGATAAGAGCTCCAGTCATCGGAAACAATCTGCTTTGCAAGCTTTCGAAGAGCAGGCAATCTGACCCCAAGTATGTTCTCCTTTCCCGGAGTTAGGGCCGAGCTAAAGCTTCGATAGTCCTCCTCAGCCAAGGTATTCAATTGTTCTCTTATCCAATCATTTGTTATCAATTTCTGGTCCTCCAAATAATCCTCTCCGGCTAGATCATATCAATTTATTCAGCTTCTTTTCATCCAGAATGTCTATGGTACCCCGATTTAACGCTACAATCCCTTCATTTTGGAAGTATTTCAACATTCTTGTTACAACCTCTCTGGCAGTACCCAGATGATTCGCTATCTTTTCATGGGTAATCTCTATCCGATTACTTTCCCCGATTACAAGCTGTTCCAACAAAAAATTTGCTATCCGCTTATCCAGACTGGTGAAAAGGGCCTGCTCCATAATCCACATCACATCGGAGAAGCGGGAGGCCATCAGGTTATTGGTAAACACCTGTATCGGCAACGACTCCTGAGACAGCTTACGAAATACCGAGGTTGGAATTAAGAAGGCCTGGGTGTCCTTCTCCACTTCCACAAAGACATCGAAGGATATGTTCTTCATCATACAGGACGCTGAGAAAATACAGACATCCCGTTCAAATAACCGATATAATGTAATTTCTTTACCGCCCTCGGATACGATATACGCACGTACTTGACCGCTATGAATTAAGAACAAACCGGAGCAGTTTTCCGATCCACTGTGCATCGCTTCACCGGTGATAAAGTTTTTTTTCACAATCGTTTGCTTTAGGGTATCTCTCTGGGAATCGGTCAGTTCCTTCCAAAAACTCAGAGTATCATATAGGAATTTCTCATCTTGGTTTGATAAGTTCAAAGTCTTCACTCCAATCCTATTCAGTCTGTGTATTATAATAGTATTCTGTTATTATACAACAATATTTATATTTTCGCATTAAAAAGGCAAATAGATTGTGTTTTTAACAAAAAAAATTGCATGCATTGCTGAATTTCACAATTACTTATCCAGCATGCATGCAACGTTCCATTTTTTTAATTAGGTTATAGCTCGGTCTTCCATAGACCATGTAAATTGCAATATTCATATACTGCAACTACCTCATCATTGTCAAGAGCAAACACTGCGGTCGGCTCACTTCCGGGCTTTAGGCATTTTCTCTGTCCTCCATTTTTTGTCTGAAGGTAGATCCATTGAATAAAATGCTTTTCTTCCATCGGGTGAGGTACGGTACCTACATCAACCTTAACGGTGTTTCCAACAATCGATACTGCCGGCACATGTTTTTCCTTAGCGGCATCCACGGTGTTAGCAACTAACTCTTCCATCTCTTCACCACAGCAAACAAGTGGAACACCGGCATTATGGATCATACCTACAATATTTCCGCAGTGCTTGCATCTGTAGAACTTATGCTCTTCACACATCACTATCTCTCCTTTTCAAAATATAATGTCAGAACTCGAGGAAGCCGGTCAAACGAGCTTCTTCTGTTCCGGAGTGCAAGAACAAAGACTTAGTATCCTGCTCTTATCTTTATTATATATCAGACCTCCAACATTCTCAAGATGTCTTTTTTTGGTCTGGCCCCAACTGCCTGAGCTGCAATCTTGCCATCCTTCATTACCATAAGTGTTGGGATACTCATAACACGGAACCTGGATGCCAGCTCCGTCTCCTCATCCACATTGATTTTACCTACTTTTGCCATCCCCTGCATCTCTTCCGATATCTCATCCAGCGTTGGCGCTACCATACGGCAGGGTCCACACCAGGTTGCCCAGAAATCCAACAAAATAGGCTCCTTTGATTTTAATACCTCTTCTTCGAAATTATTCTTTGTTATTTTAATTGTAGCCATCGTTTATTTCCTCCTATCATTTTTTTGATATCCTTCTGGAATCATCATACCACCACACAATGTTGACTTCCGTGATGTTATCACTATAATTGCAGTTATTTATTTACTCCGTTTGTCACCATTTCTATTGACATTTCGTGTTACTTTCGTTATCATTAATGCATATTATTCATATATGAATAGGAGGATTTGATATGAAGATATCTGCAAAGGCTCGTTACGCACTGGCAGCAACAATATACATGGCTCAAAATCATAGTAATAACGAATTCATTACCCTAATTAGTATCTCTGATAAACTGGGAATTTCTAAAATATATCTGGAACAAGTATTTACCTTATTAAAGATTGGTAAGATCGTTCATTCCATCAAGGGAGCCCAGGGAGGATACCAATTGACCCGAACACCACAGTCCATTACGATCTACGATATTCTTTCCGCAGTGGAAACCTCATTATTTGATAAAACCGAGGAAACCATTGCCGAATTGCAGCCGGAGATCGAAAACGCTATGGCTACGACCATTTATCAGCCACTGGATGACATCATTAAATCAAGTCTCCAAGCCATCACCCTATATGATCTTGTCTCACAGGCGGAGAAGAATAAGTCGGATCAAAATTTTATGTTCTTTATATAAAAGAACGGAATATAAAAGGACCTTGGGGAAATATAAAAGGACCTTGGGAAAAACAACAATTTACTTCACTTATATAAGATAGGACCTATGATCACCATATCATACCGTGATTCATAGGTCCTCTGTTTATTATATTTCATCAACCGCAATACAGTTCCTTCAAGCCACTTCCTTTAACAGAGCTTATATCGCACTGATCATCAGATTTCTAACAATTTGTGTGCTTTTGATCAATTCCTCTACTTCCGTATATTCATTACAGGAATGGACACAATTCATCGCATTGGAGATTACCAGTCCTTCGATGCCCTTAGTAGCAAATACATTATGATCACTTCCACCAAAGGTCTTAATAAATTCAGCGGTAATTCCGGTTGCCTCACATGCCTCTCGGTAGCGCTCTGCCACCCTGCTATTAAGCCCTGTCTCGTACGCAATGCAATGAACCTCCTCTGTCCAATCAAGAAAAGCACCGGCCTGCTCTGCCTCCAGCCGGAACAAAGCATTTATCTCATTCAGACATTGCAGGGCCTTGTCATGGTGAAAGCTTCTAATCTCACCCCTTACCATACAGTGCTCCGGGATAATATTGGTTGCCTCTCCACCTGCTATCGTACCGACATTAACCGTAGTAATTGAATCAACTCTTCCAAGCTTCATTTGATTGATTGCTCTTGCTGCAATGGCAATGGCGTGGATTCCCTCCTCCGGTGCGAAGCCGGCATGGGCCGCTCGCCCACGAATGACCCCTGTGAAGGAAAGTATACTAGGTGCTGTGTAGGCTGCCCTTCCCACCTCTCCGCTCAGATCCAATACATACGCTTCCTTTGCTTTTATTCTAGAATAGTCAAATACACCGCTTCCTTTTGCATACACCTCTTCTGCAATCGGGAATAGAACCTCAATACTTCTGTGTGCCCTTCCCTCTTCACGCAGACTGCGGATCGCCTCCAAAATGCTAACGAGCCCCGTAATATCATCCGCGCCTAACACCGTATTGCCCGCACTGGTGATACGACCATCCGGTTGCAGAATTGCTCTTTTCCCCAGGGCAGGTGTCACCGTATCCATATGACCGGAGAATAGGAGGGGCTCCCCTTTAATTTCTCCTTGCAAATACCCGTATAGATTGCCGCAATTGCTCCCATACATGTCTCCAGCTCCATCCTCTGTCACCATAAAGCCTATGTTCTCCAACCTTCTTTTTAAAGCATCGGCCATGTTCCGTTCCCCAAAGGAGGGAGAATCAATCTCCACCAATTCAGAGAATTCATCAATGAGTCTCTCTCTGTTAATCATGTTCAGCCTCCTCTCTATTAGATAAAATACTCTATGGATTTCTCCGGTGTGATCCTGGTATTCGTATTATAGATTAGCATTGCTTCTCTTCCCTGTATACCACCCAGGGCATAGAAGCTCTCGTCTTCTTTATTCATGGTTTCGATCTTCACCTTACGATTCATCTTCTCCGGCCTTCCCTCGACACCGATGATAGCCACTCCATCCAAGGGCTCCTCCCAGGCATAGGGATCAAACAGGCATATGTAATCACCCTCGATATCCGTTAATAACACATAGTGTTTGGTTTCTCCCAACCATATACAGAGAATGACGGCACCCCCCTGCTGCAGACACTCGGTTATCTTGCTGTTCTGATGAATCTGAACCCTTTCATCAATAATAAGCTCCGTGTGTATGGGGTATTTTTTAGTTTTACCGAATTCATTGAACCAATTTGACAAAAACATCATCGCCATTCGTGAGGTTCCCCGCTTACCGAATTCTCCGTTATGATCATATAGATCCAAGGTATATAGCATAATGCTTTTAATGATCTCCGGGAGAATCTCCTCTCTTTCGTACAGGTATCGAATTGCATTGATTAAGGTGGTTGGTCCGCAATCAAATTCCGATGTCTGATAATTTAATATGTTTTTCAATAACTAACCCCTTCCACGTCTTAATAACAACTCTCTAGCTCACCAGCTTCTTCTTTAATACATATTTTCCTATATGTTTACTATGATTAAATGATATTTATCATACTATGATTATGACCGGTTGTCAATTGGCGGTGATCGATAATTACATAAGTAATACATTAATCGATGATCGCCTCGATAATGATAAGAATAGCGTATGATTATTATATCCAACAAGTGATCATATGCTCCAACCATACTTAGGCTGTGGCAATATTAAATATCTCTCAGCCTATGTACCGTAATATGCGGCAAGGGAGTGAGAACATATCTTTGTTGAATCATAATCATACGCTATTTTCTAGATCATAAGAACCATAAAGGTCATGGATTTAAAACCACACTTACCTCTCTTCCCGGAAGTAATTGACACCACAGCCGGCGGGCTGGGAGCCCTCCTTAGATTTTCTCATGGAGGTAATAATCAGTACCAAGGTTGTGATTAGAAAAGGAAGCATGATATAAAATGCATTGGGTATCACAATCACATTTTTTGGTACATAAAATTGAAGAACACTGAAGGCTCCGAAGATGAGTGAACCAAAGACTGCCTTTAATGGATTCCAGCTGGCAAAGATTACAAGAGCCACAGAGATCCAGCCCTGGCCATTTACCACACTGCTATTGTTCCATATACCTCCGCCATTAATTAGAGAAAGATAGGCGCCACCCAATCCACAGATCCCTCCGCCAATTAAAATGTGAATATATTTTACCAGGGTTACATTAATTCCTGTGGCATCCGCAGCAGCCGGATTCTCACCTACCGCTCTCATATTCAGACCGGCTCGGGTTCGTAGCATGTAGACTGTAGCGATAACAGCGACCAGGACGGATAAATAAACCAAGGGATTGTGACTAAATAACAGCTTACCAATCACCGGAATATCCCCCAGAATAGGAAGGGGCTTCTCTCCGATTGAGGCCATAAAGGCTTCCGAAAGCTTTGGTGAACCACCTGCCTCTCCAATCATTGCCTCACCAAAGAATTTGGCAAAGCCAATGCCGAAGATGGTAAGAGTAAGGCCTGCTACATTCTGATTTGCCATAAAGGTTACGGTAACAACCGCATAAATCAAAGCCGCCAATACACCGATGCCGAAGGCAGAAAGCAACGCCAGTGCAAGGCTGCCGGTGTGATAACCGGTGTAAAAGCCCATGAAGGCTCCCATGAACATCATACCCTCCACACCAAGGTTCACATTGCCGGATTTCTCCGTCATGATCTCGCCGGTCGTACCAAAGAGAAGTGGGGTACCGGCCTTGATTGCTGCAAATAAAAAATTAATGATCATTCTGCTTTCCCTCCCTTTCTAAGTACAAAGCGATAACGAGTAAAGAAATCAAAGGCAAGGACAAAGAATAGAATGATGCCCTGAAGAATTCCTGAGGCTGCAGCTGATAAACCGAAGGTACTCTGCATTACGGAGCAACCCTTCTCCAGCATACTGAAAAGCACCGTGACAACCAGAATAACTATCGGATTCAGCTTTGAGAGCCATGCCACTGTGATGGCAGTAAAGCCGACGCCTCCGGAAATCCCTTCTCCCAGGGTATAAGCGGCACCGCTAACCTGAGCCATACCTGCAATCCCACAGATGGCTCCACTGATGAACATGGTGCGCATCACAATCCTTCTGACATTCATACCGGCATAACGGGCTGTATTCACACTTTCGCCTACCACACTGATCTCATACCCATGCTTCGTGAATCTGAGATAGATAAAAACAACGATAACTAAAATAAGCCCAATGAGCCATCCGGCATGGACTCCGAAAATCTGATCCAGCCTTGCATTCTCCGTAAAGGAAGCAATCTTCGGAAAACCGGAGGATTCCGGATCACGCCAAGGGCCCTCAGTCAGAAATCGAATCGTATATAAAGCAATGTAATTGAGCATCAGGGTAAAAAGCGTCTCATTGGTGCCATACCTTGTCTTAAAGTAAGCTGGTATGAGACCCCATAGACCTCCACCCACCATACCAGCAAGAAACATAATCAAAAGCAAGGGAACGTGGGGTAGGTAATCAAAAAAAAGTGCAAAATAACTAGCGAAGATACCTCCCATGATAATCTGTCCTTCTGCACCGATATTCCAGAATTTCATCTGAAAGGCAGGTGTAATACCAAGTGAGGCAATGAGAAGGGGAATTGCAATCTTAATGGTACCCCTGGTCGCCAGCTTGCTGCGCCAAGCTCCCTGTACAATCGCTCCATAGATTTGAATAGGATTATGGCCAATGGCTACTATAAATAACCCCCCTGCTACAATCGCTAAAAGCAATGCAAGTAAAGTCAAGCCGATGGTCTTTCCCGTTGACAGCTCCGATTTTTTAGCCACGCGAAGAAGGGGCTCTCTCTTTATTCTTTCTACCTTACTACTCATGTGGCTCCTCCCTCCTTCCCAGTGCATCGGTCATAAGCAAACCAAGCTGCTCCTTGGATGTCTCCTTAGCATCAACAATTCCTGTCACCTTTCCATGACACAGCACCAGAATACGGTCACATAACTCCAGCATGACATCCAAATCCTCGCCGATGAACAAAATTCCTACTCCCTTTTCCTTTTGTTCATTCAGCAGATCATATATGGTATAGGAGGAATTGATATCCAGACCCCGTACTGCATAAGCTGTAATGATGACATTGGGTTCGGAAGCGATCTCTCGACCAAGGAGAACCTTCTGAACATTTCCTCCCGATAGCCTTCTTACCGGAGTATCCACACCGGGTGTTACAATCTCCAGCTGTTTAATGAGACGCTTTGCCAGCTCCCTAGCTCCCTTTTTACTAACAAAGGGGCCCCTGCCTTCCTTATATTTCTTCAAGAGCATATTATCTACCATACCCATGGAGGCTGCCAGTCCCATACCTAAACGATCCTCCGGAATAAAGCTCATACTGATACCCATCTTAATGATGTCATTCGGCGATTTCCCTACCAGATTCTCATTATGATAAAGGATTGCACCCTTTTTTACCGGAAGCAACCCTGCAATCGCTTCACAAAGCTCCTTCTGACCGCTACCGGCAACTCCTGCAACACCAAGTATCTCGCCGCGGTTCAAATCGAAGGAAATATCCTTAATCATCTCGTAGCCCTGTTCGTTACTGACGGTAAGATGATGTAGCTCCAGTAGATTCTCATTAAAATCAGTTACCGGATGGTTAATGGACAGCTCCACCGGTCTTCCCACCATCAACTCGGTAAGCTCCTTCGCTGAGGTCATAGAGGTTGTAACCGTCGCAACACTTTCTCCCTTACGAAGAATAGTAACCCGATCGCTGATTTCAAGCACCTCATTCAGCTTATGAGTAATAATAATGACCGCACAGCCCTCCTCCTTCATTCTTCGAAGGATTTCAAAAAGACGTTTTGTCTCCTGAGGAGTAAGCACCGCCGTCGGTTCATCTAAAATTAAAATATCCGCCTTACGATAAAGTACCTTTAGAATCTCTACGGTTTGCTTCTCGCTTACGGACATCTGATACACCTTCTTATCCGGATCTACCTCTAGGCCGAAGCGTTCTGATATCTCCCGGATTTTTTCAGATCTTTTTTTATGCAAAAATATGCCCTTCTCAGTACCACCAAGAATAATATTGTCAGTAGCTGATAATGCCTCCACCAATTTAAAATGCTGATGGATCATGCCAACTCCCAGTTCAATAGAGTCCTCCGGTGAATTAATGGCCACCATATGACCATTAATCAGGATTGCACCGCTATCCGGCTTATAGATACCCGAGAGCATATTCATCAGCGTTGTTTTACCTGATCCGTTTTCGCCAAGCAGGGCGAGGATCTCGCCCTGCTTAACGGATAGGTCTATGTTATTATTTGCCACAACCGACCCAAAGGTTTTTGTTATCTTTCTTAGTTCGATTGCCATTGTTTCCTTAATACGATTCTCCACAATGTCACCCGCCTAATCCTTTATTTCACTTCAACAGTCTTATAATACCAGTTCATGGCACCTGTAATATCTGCATCGGTAAGTGCCTCACCTGCTGCACATACCTGATTGCCCTGGTTGTCATATAACTCACCTTCGAAAATCTTAAAGCCATCAATTATCTTCTTTCTTGCTGCATCAACTGCTTCTTGTGTACCTTCCACACAGTTAGCGCTTAAGGGAGAGATATCAACAAGACCATCATCCATACCGCCGAAGTAATTCTCATTGGTCCAGGTTCCTTCCATCACTGCCTTAGCTGCTTTGGTATAATATACACCCCAGTTCCAAATCGGAGCGGTTAAATGTGCATTCGGTGCATCCTTGGTCATATCAGAGTTGTATCCACAGCCCCATACTCCTCTGTTCTGTGCTGCCATCTGAGGAGCAGTTGTATCAGCATGCTGAGCAATTACATCACAGCCCATGTCAAGTAATGCTTCTGCAGCCTGTCCCTCTAAGGTAGGATCAA